>JAJFJO010000409.1 GCA_021774015.1 Gammaproteobacteria bacterium | reverse complement strand
TTTGTTAATGGTATTGCGAATTTTGTGTTAAGTTTATTTAGGGTTCGTGTAAGAAGAAGAACGGTGGAGGCCCTGTCGACGGAGGAATTGCGCACAGTGGTGACTGAGGCGACAGGGAAAATTTCTTCAAGCTATCAGCAAATGCTTCTGCGTATTTTAGATCTTGAGCGGGTGACTATTGAAGATGCGATGGTGCCACGCAGTGAAATTTATGGTATTGATTTAGATGATGAGTGGAGTGAGGTATTAAGTAGGATTAAGTTATGTGGTCATGCGCAAGTACCTATTTACCATGAAAATATTGATAATGTTGTTGGAATATTGAAATTGCGTAAGGCATTAACTCATAAACAATACGATAAATTAACTAAAAAAGAATTAATGCGCTTAGCGGATAAGGTGTATTTTGTTCCGGAAGGTGCTTTGCTCAATCGGCAATTATTAAACTTTCAAGATCAGCAGAAGACGATGGGGCTGGTGGTTGATGAATATGGTGATATACAAGGCTTGGTTACTCTGCAGGATATTTTAGAGGAAATTGTCGGTGAGTTTTCGCAAGGTGTGGAAGAATTTTCTCGTTTTATTAAACGCCAAAAGGATGGAACGGTATTGGTTGATGGTCGCATGAGCATTAGAGATCTTAACCGTACGATGAAGTGGCAGTTGCCGACAGATGGCCCTAAAACGATGAGTGGTTTGGTAATTGAGTATCTTGAAGTGATACCAACGCCAGGTGTTGGAGTGCGCATTGCTGGGTATCCAATGGAAGTGACTAAAGTGAGTGGTAATATGGCACGACTTATTAAAATTATTCCTGACCTTTATCAGAAACCAAGATAAATGAATATGAGAAATTATAAAATAAAAGGCTTTACAGTTGTTGAGTTGATGTTGTCAGTAGTATTGGCTGCTGTTTTGCTAGCAATGGCGGGGCCATCACTGCGTGGTTTTTATTCTCGCCTTCAGTTGCGTTCAGCAGTGAGCACGCTTGAAACTGGGTATGACTATGCCCGTGCGCTTGCGATAACGCGACAAAGTAAGGTTGCTTACTGTGGTAGTTCAGACGGTCAATCTTGTGATGGTCAGTGGAATAATAAACGCCTTGTCGTTGATATGGCAACCGGTCAAGTTTTACGAGTTTTTAATCCGATTGGGCCGGTGTTTCGACTCAATTGGAAGGGTGGTTTTGGGATTAACACAGCACTGGTATTTCTACCGACGGGTTTCACTAATGGTCAGCAAGGGCGATTTAAAATTACGGCTAAAGATGGCCGTATTGCCGAGTCCGCCACATTGGTCGTATCTCGCTCGGGGCGAATGCGCCGTGCTTAATTGCTCGGTGGTTTTAGGTTAAAGCTGGCAATTCGGTAAGTATGCTTATATGCTATGTCTGAAGAAGGTAACAATTGAACTAGAGGGTTATCAATGCGTATTGTTTTATTAGGACCGCCAGGTGCTGGAAAAGGCACTCAGGCACATTTCATTGAGGATACTTATAATATCCCCAAAATTTCCACAGGAGATATGTTGCGTGAAGCTGTGAGTTCTGGGTCACCACTGGGTCAAGAAGTAAAACATGTGATGGAAAGCGGCCAATTAGTCTCAGATAGTATTATTATAAAATTGGTAAAAGAACGCATTGCACAAGATGATTGTGAGCGGGGGTTTTTACTGGATGGATTTCCTCGAACCTTAGCGCAAGCAGAAGCGTTACGTGATGAGCAGGTTAAAATTGATTTTGTAGTTGAAGTGGATGTTGATGATGAGGTTATTATTAAGCGCATGACTGGGCGACTCATGCACCCAGCTTCAGGTCGAACGTATCATACAGATCATCACCCGCCTAAGACGCCAGGTATTGATGATGTTACCGGGGAGCCATTGGTGCAGCGCGACGATGATAAGGAGGAAACAGTGCGTAAACGTTTGCATGTATATCATGATCAAACACGACCTCTGGTGCAGTATTATCAGGAGTGGTCTGCAAAAGAGAATGGATTGGCGCCTAAATATCAGCGAATTTCTGGTGTGGGCGCAGTTGGTGAGGTGAAGCAGCGTTTGCACGATATTTTGGGATAAACAACACAAATCAAAGGAGATGATTGATGGCAAATATGATCGATATCACACAAAACAACTTTGATGAGATTATTGCAAAGCATTCACTGATTGTTTTTGATTTCTGGGCGCAATGGTGCGCACCCTGCCAAACCTTTACGACAGTGATAGAAGAAGTCTCTAAAGATTATTCTGACTTTGTGTTTGGGAAAATCGATATTGATTCTAACCCTGAATTAGCCGAAGAATTTCATGTTCGCTCAGTGCCTGCGGTTATGATCATGCGTGATAATGTAATTGTATTTGCAGAGTCGGGTGCCATGCCTGCTAGCAATTTACGTGACCTTTTAGATCAGACCAAGTCACTGACACCAGATCAATTGACTAAGAATACCGAGTAGCTTGATTTATAGGTTGTCTTAAGCGAATGAGAGTGCGGCTCCTTCAATATCATAAAAACGCCGAAGGGGCACAACTATTTTTATGCGGCACGTTTATTACTGAATTTTGTAATAGGCACACTCTTGATTCGGAACCGCGCACGCTAGTAAGCGCTTTAGGAAACCGTGTTTGCTAAAGGCAGGTTTTTTTCTGATCTTTATTAAAAACACAAACTAATCCGTCTTGCCAAATACAGGCTCTTCCATGCATCATCTGCTCATCTTGTCGATCCTCAGCTTGCGTAGCGTTAGGAAGTCTTAATATTCTTATTAGAGCCTGATTTCTCATGTTATCCCGGATACCAAGTGTTTGTAAGGCTCGCAAGCTCGTCAACAAGCACTAAGTTTCGGGATGACATTATTTATAGCTGTGCTACTCAGCTTGTAGTCTCCAAATAAAAAAAACCCCGCATAAGCGAGGTTTTTTAAAACTGAAAAGCTCCGATTCGAAGCTTTGGTTCAGCTTATTTCTTGCGAGGACGCCCGCGACCTTTAGCAGTCTTAGCTTTAGACGTGCTTGGACGACCGCGACGTTTAGCTGTTTTAGATTTAGCGACAGCTTTCTTTCTAGGACGACCAGCTACTTTTCTTTTGCTAGCTGTTTTCTTTTTAGTGGCTTTTTTCGCAGTTTTGCGTTTTACAGCCGTTTTTCTTTTAGCTGGTTTTTTCTTAGCTGCTTTTTTCTTAGCGGCTGCAGCTTTCTTGGCGGCAGCTATTTTTTTAGCAGCATC
>JAJFJO010000408.1 GCA_021774015.1 Gammaproteobacteria bacterium | reverse complement strand
ATGCTCTACGAAGCAATGAGGATGCTGGTTTAGATTAAAAAAACACCCCTGTATTGATTGGCGATTATCCTACAAAAAGATAAGAACCCACTGTATTTCTCCCCGTGATTTTTACGCTTATAGTGCTGTCTACCAATTGTTCTGGGAGAAAGCTATGTACCATAATGCTGCAACATCATCTGCCAATGGCGGCACTCGATATATCGCTAATCTGTACTATAACAATCGCGCTGAACGCCACATGTCCAGCAACACACTTGATACGTTAATCACCAAACTTCATCTTATGATGAGCACAATGCACTCTGGCTGGTCTGGCGATATCATTGATCAGCATGACAGGACCATTATTCACCGCTGCTTATATCAAGAGCCCGAATAAAAACAAAAAACCAGTGAAAACAATAAAAAAAATTTTAATGCACTAACTCACATGAAGTATTTCATCCCAGCGCGTAGTGTAACATGGGCTTCGATAGTCACTGCGCATTTGCCATAACGGCGACTTTGGCATGCGTTGTGCAGCCACATTTAGTGTATCTCGATCATATCGGGTATTAATGAGATCCAGTGTTTTTTGCGCACCGATCTTGAGAGGCCTAAAATTCCCATCATCTCTTGTGCGACACAACTTTTGCTTCTACCCTTCAGCTTTCGTAACACTCGCGACGCACAATTGTTAGGGCTGACCCGAACCAGTGGGTGCACTGGAGCTGCCTGCAACGGTATCCGAAGAGCTATTCGCAGCAGCACCTGGAGCTATCGGAATTGGAGGCGCAGGTAAGTTTGACTCAGATCCATTTCTAGGAGATCTACTAGAGTGGAGTAAAACACTGGCACCATGACTTTTTTCTCTCTGTGATTGAATTTTCTGGCGAACATAGGAAGCAACGATCCTATCCCAATCTCCTGTTTTTAAACAGGCATCCACAACAATCTCATCTAATTGTTCATACATCTCCGTTGATACTAATTTCCCTTCTCCTTGCGCTTCTTGCAACAGGTTATCGCGCTCACGAAGCAGGATAACTCTAAGGATAAATTTTTCTTCAGGCGCTAACCTCTTTTGGAATTTTTTATAGATAGCTGGCTTAATTTTAAAAGTTTTGAGACGATCTCTAAATTGAACTTTATCCTCTATTTTTTGACGATTACTTGGCATAATTGATTCCTCTTAATGTTATAAAATGAATTATTTTTTCAGCTGCTCTGCATACAAGATTTCCGGAAATCTAGCATGAACTCATTTTATTAGCTTCCATGTCGTTCCACTTCCCTCACCACGTCGAGATACATAGTTTTGTTTTTCTAAATGAGCTAAATCATTTCTGAGGGTGCGGTCGGTTGGAGTTAAATGACCCCCATGTCTAGACCAGCATCCAAATTAATTTTAGGAGATGTTGCCCAAAAAAAATTAAATACAATATTGTTGTTATTGCCTGTAGCTATGTGTGCGAGAAGGCAGCAAGTGTGGTCAAATTGTGGGTAACGCGGTAGCGTTATCCATAACTTGTCCATACGCCCCAAAGGGTGCTGTCTGGCCCGAAGGGCTAATACACATATTCATAGGCTCCTTTTTTCCCACTGCCGTAAAAAATACTTCAGCGGGTGTTTTATAATCTAATGACTGATGCCATCGCTTATGATTATAGAATTCTATATAAGCGTCAATTGCCTTTCTTAGCTCCTTAACGCTTCTATATTGCGTATTATCGTGATGTTGGACACCTATTATTGTCATGATGGACGGTCATTATTTCCCCGTTCTGTGGATAACTAAATTAATACATACTGTCCATCATGGTCAAGCTTTTTGTTTTCTTTTTGACTCCCCCTTAACTTCAATGTGGTAAGCATTGTTAACAACACGATCACATACAGCATCAGCGATAGTGTCATCACCAATAAATTGATGCCAGCCGCTGATCGGTAGTTGAGAGGTGATGATGGTTGATGATTTCGCATACCGATCTTCAAGCACCTCTAGCAAATCTCTTCGAGCCTGACGGTCGAGTTGATCAATACCCCAATCATCAAGTACAAGCAAATCAAGTTTTGCTAATTGCTCCAACAGGCGTGCATAACTTCCATCAGCGTGGGAGAGGCGCAAGACCTCAATCAATCGTGTGACACGAAAGTATTGTGTCTTATATGCCATTTGACATGCCTGATGTGCGAGCGCACAGGCCAGATAAGATTTACCTGTTCCTGCCGCACCGGTCATGACGATGCTTTTGCCCTTTTGAACCCAGTGACAGTGCGTGAGCTCACGGACTTGGTCCGCATTGAATCGCTGTTGATCATTGTAGCCAATGGATGAGACACTTGCTTGAGGGTATCTAAGTTTGGTGGCTTTTAACAAACGAGCAACACGTTTATTGTTTCGGTATATAATTTCTCGATCCACCATCATACTTAATGCTTCCTCCATCGTTAGGGTATGAGCTGTATTGAGTACGACTTCATTAAAAACCTCAATAAAAGCCAGAAGTTTCAATTGTTGTAGGCCATCTTTTAGTTGTGATTTCACTATTATCTCCTATTGGTTTTTTGAATAATAATCAGCACCGTGTAGATTTTGGTGCTGACGAGATTGCGTGCCCTTGGACTGATCGCCTTCAGGGCAGCTTGAATCGTTGGCGGCAACTAGCAGCGCCTTGTCTGCTTGTGTTGTAAGAATGGATTTTATTTGTGCCAATGACATTAGGCGATGCTTAAATGCAAATTGACAGGCCTCCTCTAATCTCCGAGCTCCATAACGTTTTTTAAGATTCATAAATCTAAGATGGATGCGATAGCAGCACTCTGGATGTGACTTGTGAGAAATGACATGATTGGTTATCAATTCTGTGTGCTTACCTACGATGATTGCCCACC
>JAJFJO010000407.1 GCA_021774015.1 Gammaproteobacteria bacterium | reverse complement strand
TAATTTATAAGGCTCACCGACAAATACTAAATTCTGGGATGACACCCTACAAAAAATCCAATGCCTGCTCCACCAAGTCGACACCCAAATGCTTCTGGCCTGCGTTCTCACTCAGATATCTTCGCCATGCCCGCGCACCCGGCTGTCCCTGAAACAATCCAATTAAGTGTTTCGACAAATGACGCAATGGCACACCCTGCTGCAACTGTTTAGACATATAAGGCAAGTAATTCATTACAACTTCTCGTCGACTTAATAAATCATCACCAAAAATCTCATTTGCCACTATCGCCATAGAATAAGGGTTTTTATAGGCTTCTCGCCCTATCATAACGCCATCTGTATTATCTAAATGCGTTTGTATGTCACTCAGGTTTTTAATCCCACCATTAATAATAATTTCCAGCTGCGGGAAATCGTGCTTCAACTGATAAACCGTATCGTAATGTAACGGTGGGATTTCTCGGTTTTCTTTAGGGCTCAAACCCTTCAACCATGCCTTGCGTGCATGCAACGTGAAGCTCTGACAACCTGCCCTCGATACAGTGTCTATAAAACGGCAAAGGTGTTCATAAGAATCTAAGTCATCCACACCAATTCGGGTTTTCACCGTCACAGGAATATCAGCAGCAACTTGCATGGCGTTCACACACTCTGCAACCAGCTCAGGCTCTTTCATCAAACAAGCGCCAAATGAACCCGACTGAACGCGATCACTGGGACAACCCACATTGAGATTCACCTCATCATAACCGTAGTCTTCAGCGATCTTGGTGCAGGCAGCTAAATCTTGTAGGTTGCTACCGCCCAGCTGCAAAGCCAGCGGATGCTCCTGCTCCGAGTAACCTAATAAGCGCTCACGATCACCATGGATAATGGCCCCTGTTGTCACCATCTCGGTATACAGCAGGATTTGCGGTGACATCAAGCGCATGAAATAGCGATAATGACGGTCTGTACAGTCCATCATAGGCGCGATGCTGATTTTACGGTTAATCGTCATAAACGGTCTATATGTGATCAGAAAAAAGGCAGTATAACAAAAGTTTCCTAGAGTGCTAAGCAAATAGTCTTTATCATAGTGAGATTGAACTAGATAAACACGCTCAACTGCGCTTTCTAGGACAATAACCATTTTAGCCTGCAATAAGGAGTTTGCTGTGAATCGTAATAGATCAAGTCGTTATCTCTTCACCATTACCTGCAGTGTTGCAGCACTTGGACTATGCTTGCCGCAGGCATTCGCTCAGAAAACCAAGGCAACGCCAAGGCTGCAAAACATTACAAGCGTCAATAGCAACCCGATGGGTCGGCGCGATGTCTATACGATCAATAGCAATATAGAGCGTAAAATTACTGTTCGCTGTGTGTTTGTTAATTCCGGCAGCAAGCCTGCGGCGTTAAATGTATGGCTCACTCCAAAGTCGTTAAAACCCGATGCAACCGTTCTTCTTGAAGCAGGGTCGAAAGTGAAACCTTTTCAACTAAAAGAAAAATACAGTTTTGAGTTGAAACCAAAGTGGTGGTGCCGTATTTACACGCCGCATAACCAGAAAGATGCTTGGAAAAATTGTGCGTATTTTTCTGTGTCTGATGCGACGGTTGTTGAAGACAATCCTTTTGCTACGTGGCCTAAAACCTCTCACTCGACCGATACGAGCTATCACTGCCAAATTGTGAAGCCTAGGGGGCGGTTGAGTTTTTTCTATTTTAAGTGAATGTTACTTAATAGGCCGACTTACTCGCGTGCGTGGTTCTGAAGTGAATGTTGCTTAATAGGCCGACTTACTCGCGTGCGTGGTTCTGAAGTGAATGTTGCTTAATAGGTCGACTTGCTCGCGTGCGTGGTTCTGAAGTGAATGTTGCTTAATAGGCCGACTTACTCGCAAGAATAGTACTTAGTAGCGCATTGATTTGGAGGAAACATACCCATGCATGGTGAGTCTTAACCCCTGAAAGTTTGTAATAACACACATAAGTTGTTCGGTACAAATTTGAATCTGAATAGAACCTATCCCAATTACAAAAAGCATTCTTACCAATCGTACCTACACTATCTAGAATCGTAAGCGTAATTAATCCAGTGCAGCAATAAAAGGCATTGTGATCAATCATTGTCACGCTATCTGGAATCGCCAAACTAGTTAATCCAGTACGATTTTGAAAGGCACGAGCACCAATTGTTGTCACGTCAGCTGAAACTACGAAAGTACCATCAGGATTAATGTCTTAGCCTCTTACTTGCGTTAATGTTCCACTATCAACTTTCATAAATTTGCCCTTTATTTAAAGATTCTATAACACAATAATCTCACATACCTGCTAGCGTTATGGTTGCAAACCGTTTGCCGATTGAGATAATTGATCATACGCTGATTCATCTTTCATAAGCTCATTGTATTCTACCTTGGTGATCTTAATTGCATAACCGCTTGGTAAATCTGTTGCAGCAGCGCTGGCTGCACTGGCAGCTGCTTTATTTTCATCAGCTTTAATGATGTCTTCAATCGCATATTGTGCAGCAGCAGAGGTACCTGCGTGCACCCCTGTTTGTTCTAATGCGTTTTGCATTGCTTGTGCATCAGCATTTGTTTTAAATATCAATTGCACTTGCCCGGGTGCTGAAATTTGTTTTTCTGATGCTTGTAATAGCGTCACTAATGGTGAAGCCGGTTCTGATGCGTCAAATAAACGGGCCTTTTTAAAATGACCAGGGCCAGCTGTAATAGATGGGACACCAGCACGCTTAGTTAGTCGCCCTGCTGGCGACACTGCAACGACTTTGTCACGCAAAGGGTCAGGCAGTAAATCTCGGATTCTTTCAAGTCCGTCTTGTTGAGCCTGACTAACGTAAAGGTGTTCTAAGGCATTACAGCCATAAAAGGCATAGCCACCAATCGCTGTCACGTTATCTGGAATCGTAAGCGTAGTTAATCTACTACAGCCACCAAACGCATAACCACCAATCGCTGTCACGTTATCTGGAATCGTAAGCGTAGTTAATCCACTGCAACCATTAAAGGCATAGTGACCAATTGTTGTCACACTATCTGGAATCGTTAGAACGGTTAATCCACTGCAACAAAAAAAGGCACTGTCACTAATCGTAGTCACGCCATCTGGAATTGTCAGGGTGGTTAAACTACTGCAGTCTTGAAAAGCAGCGCTACCAATTATTGTCACACCATCTGGAATCGTAAGCGTGATTAATCCACTGCAGTTGCTAAAAGCATAGCTACCAATCATCGTCAAGCCATCTGAAATTGTAAGTGTAGTTAATCCTTTGCAGTCACGAAAGGCACCGCTACCAATCGTTCTCACGCTATCTGGAATCGTGAGCTTGGTTATTCCTTTGCAGTCACGAAAGGCGCTGCTACCAATCGTTGTCACCCCTGCAGGAATTACGAAAGTACCGTCCAGACCAATGTCTTCTTCTGTTACTTCTGTTAATCTTCCACTGTCAACTTTCATAAACTTCACCTTTATTCAAAAATGCTATTAAACAATAATTTCACACACCTGCTAATGTTATGGTTGAAAACCGTTTGCCGATGGAGATAATTGATCATACGCTGATTCATCTTTCATAAGCTCATTGTATTCTACCTTGGTGATCTTAATTGCATAACCGCTTGCTATATATAACGGTATTTCATCATTAGATGTTTGCTTTTCCAAACTAGCATCCGCCTTTACCAGTAACTCAACCACAAAGAAATAGCCTTTATTACTAGCCAGATATAACGCTGTTCCGCCACCATAACGATAATGCACTTTCTGCATATCAGCACGATTTTCTAAAAGGCAGATTATAAGTTCGCTGATG
>JAJFJO010000406.1 GCA_021774015.1 Gammaproteobacteria bacterium | reverse complement strand
TCGTGAGTTGGAAGGTGCGCTAAAACGTGTTATTGCGAATGCTCAATTTACCGGACAAGATATTTCAATCGAACTTACTAAAGAAGCTCTAAAAGATCTGCTAACGTTACAAGCTAAATTGGTCACTATTGATAACATCCAGCGCACAGTGGCTGAGTATTATAAAATTAAAGTATCTGATATCCATTCTAAGCGTCGCAGTCGCTCAATTGCTCGACCTAGACAGGTTGCAATGGCATTGGCTAAAGAGCTCACCAGTCATAGCCTACCTGAAATCGGAGATGCATTTGGTGGTCGTGATCATACCACCGTTTTACATGCTGTTAGAAAAATTAAGGAGTTACTTGCCAGCAACCTTGATATACAGGAAGATTATAAAAACCTATTGCGCATCTTATCCGCATGATCGAATTATAAGTTAAGGGAGGCTTATTTATGAAACTAAATATTAAACGTGAAACACTACTTCATCCTCTACAGATGGTCATCGGTGTCGTTGAGCGCAAACAAACGTTGCCAATACTCTCGAACGTACTTATTAACACAAACAATGATCAATTAACGATCACCGGTACTGACTTAGAAGTTGAACTTGTTGGTATTTCGGCTCTTGATAGCAGTTCTGACGAAGCGTCCTTAACGCTACCAGGTCGTAAGTTAATGGATATCTGCAAGGCGCTACCTGACGACGCACCCATAGAACTTTACCAAGACAAGCAAAGAATGGTCTTGAAGTCTGGTCGCTCGAAATTTGTATTATCAACATTACCACCAAAAGATTTCCCAAATGTTGAAGAACATGAAGGGCAGCTGTCATTTAGTGTTGCACAAAACAAACTAAAGCATGCGCTTCAACAAACCGCCTTTTCAATGGCTCAGCAAGATGTAAGATATTACCTAAATGGTATGTTGTGGGAAGTGGGTGCCTGCACATTAAAAACCGTAGCCACTGATGGACATCGGCTTGCCTCTAACTTAATCGACGCAAAAATTGACAAGAACCATAAAATACAAGTTATTGTCCCTCGCAAGGGCGTACTTGAATTGATGCGGCTACTTGAAGATACTGAAACACCTGTTGATGTAACGTTAGGTAATAACCATATTCGTGTGTCAGGCAGCAATTACGTATTTACCTCCAAACTCATTGATGGTCGTTTCCCGGATTATGAGCGCGTGATCCCGAAAAAAGGCGACAAGATTCTGCTACTTAACCGCAATGAACTTAAGCTGGCTCTACAAAGAACGGCTATATTATGCAATGAAAAATTTCATGGTGTTCGATTTGAGCTCACTAAAGGCTTGTTACGTTTGGTTGCAAACAATCCTGAGCAAGAGGCGGCTGAAGAAGAAATCGTCCTTGATTATGATGGGGAGAACTTAGATATTGGCTTTAACGTTAATTATCTGCTCGATATCCTGAACTGCTTGCAACAAGAACACGTTAGAATCACCCTCAGCGATGCTGGCAGCAGTATTCGTATAGAAGATCCTGACAAACAGGGCGATAGTATCTTTGTTGCTATGCCGATGCGGTTGTAACCTTTTATATGGAGAGCATTTGATCTATAAAACGTAAGCTTGAGTTTTCATAAAGGGCGGATTATCGATAAATTTCATAGTTTTTTTCAAACGTATGAAGAAAGCGATGCCCCAGTTCACAGTGTTTACTCACTTTAGTAGTGGCGTCCTTACCAATTTGAGAAATTATTTTTAAAGCCTGCTTCTCTTGCTGAGATAGGATACGCCTCATATCGTTATTACCGCCTGCAAAACAGCGCTGCAACTTGGCTTTTTCATTCAAAAATAGCTCCCTTGTTGTTAATTTTAATTCCTGAAAATGAATACACAGAGTAATTGCGACGTCGATATTAGATACATAGTTCTGTAATTCCCTTAATTCCTTAGGGCCAAGGATGAGATGCTTGCTATCTTGATGCATATAACTCTCTTTTTTCTAAGGCACAACTACTCCAGTAGCAGCACTTATCGTAAAATTAACAGTGTCTTTGTAGTGTTTAAACACACCCTTTTCTTAGGGGTTACTCGCAAAAAACCAACCATCAAAGCATTACATTGCTAGTATTTTATTATTTTCAATAGATTCGTCCACCACCAGTTTGGATTCTCAGTCTAACTAGATCAACGTCAGGATAACCACCTATCTTCTGTAAAATTGTCTATAATATGACCCATTGGTAGTTCTGGAGAGGTTTTATGAAAATTCCATATATACTCAGTGTGTTAGTATTCTGCCTAGCCTCATTTGGCGTCAATGGGGGTATTTTATCCTCCATGGACGGGCCAACTCACTGCCTAGAGACGTCTCAAGGCATATCTAGTAATTCTAACGCAAAATTTACCTGCCCTGTCGTATGTGCAAAACGCGGCTTAATTTGGACTAAAAAATTCGTCACTCGAACACACCAAACATTTGGTAGTCGTTGTGGCACCGCATTTTACCAAAGCAAATCACGTTCAATATGTGAATGTACTGAGGCTAAGTATAAGGTGAATTAACAGCACAGAATGCCGAAGACGCCCACACTATTGAAATAGCGCCTGTAATGCCATTATTAGCAGGCGCGACACACAAAATGTGAGCCTGCCCTGAAAACGAGCGCAAGCGCATTATCCGAGAAAACCAGCGATTTTAAACCATTGACTCCCTAAAAATACGTTGCTTGCGAAACTAGCCACCAACACCCACAAACCTATTGTTCCACATGAAACAATATTCTATAGTAGCTCTTCCAATATACACATAGTAAGCGGAAATAATGCTCATTAAACAACTCACCATTAATAATTTCCGCAACTTACAAGCCACAACGGTTGATGCATCTCCAGGCTTTAATATTTTCTATGGCAGCAATGGTGCCGGCAAAACATCCTTACTTGAAGCTATTTATATGCTAGGGCATGGAAAATCATTCAGAACTAGCCAACAACAACACATTATTCAACATAATACCAATGAGTTACTACTTTTTGCGCTGCTAGGAGACTTAAATACAGAAACCCCGGTTGGATTGCAAAAAACCTTAACTGGGCAACGAAGCATTAAAATAGCTGGAGAAAAAGCGCGAAGTCTAGCTGATCTATCAAATTTACTACCATTACAACTCATCAGCACTGATAGCTATCGTGTATTCCACGAAGGCCCTTCAACAAGACGCCAATTTATTGATCGTGGTGTGTTTCACGTGGAACCGCTGTTTATGCCTGTATGGAAAACTCTACAACAATCCCTCAAGCAGCGTAATGCTGCATTAAAAAATAAAGTAGGCCTTAGAGAAGTTAGTATTTGGGATAATGAGATTGCTGAATTCAGTCATACAGTTGATCAATACCGTAAAAACTATATTCATCAATTAGAGCCGATCCTCAAAGACCAGTTAGCCCTGTTCCTCCAGGAGTTCGCGCTTAAAGTAGGTTATTTTCGCGGTTGGGATAATGAACTGTCTTTACAGGAGGTGTTTCAGCAAAATAGTCAGCGAGATTTAGCCTTGGGGTATACCTATTATGGGCCACAACGCGCAGATCTTATAATTACAACAGAAAACACCCCTGTTCATAATGTATTATCTCAAGGGCAACAGAAGTTGGCATCTTATGCCCTGTTACTCGCGCAAGGTATATTAATGAAAAACCTAACTAACAAACAGCCTATATATTTAGTTGATGATTTGCCTTCAGAGTTAGATCCAAAAAAACGAACGCTTCTTACAAATGCATTACTGGAATTAGAAGCACAGGTATTTATCTCAGGTATAACGATCAAAGATCTAAATGACTCCATTAACCTGGAAGACAGTAAAGTGTTTCACGTGGAACACGGATTAATTACTGAGGCCATCACAAGCCCCGAAGAGAGGATATTGACATAACGCATTAACCCTTTAAGTTATACTCCCTAGGGCTTAGATATGCGCGAGTTGGGTTGGCTCAAAAACACCCCTTAACCTATCGTATATTAAGGTGTTTTGTGTTAGAATAACCCCCTATTTTGCACCTCTCTAAGAGACACTTTATTATGAGCAGATCGGAAGAACAAAACTACGATTCATCGTCAATTAAAGTCCTAAAGGGCCTTGATGCCGTCCGCAAACGACCAGGCATGTATATAGGCGACACGGATGATGGTAGTGGTTTGCATCATATGGTATTTGAAGTCGTTGATAACTCTATCGACGAAGCATTAGCTGGGCACTGTAACGCTATCACAGTCACAATTCACACCGATGGTTCTGTTGGTGTTAAAGATAATGGCCGCGGCATTCCAACTGATATGCACAAAGAAGAGGGTCGTAGTGCCGCTGAAGTTATTATGACGGTACTTCATGCGGGTGGTAAATTTGATAGCAGTGCTTACAAGGTCTCTGGTGGGCTACATGGTGTTGGTGTTTCTGTAGTAAATGCCCTGTCTGAAAACTTAGAACTGAGAATCTCTCAAAATGGCAAAATACACGAGCAACAATATAAAATGGGTGTTCCACAAGCACCATTACAATCTGGCGAAAATACAGATAAAACAGGTACTCATATACGCTTCTGGCCCAGCTCTGATATTTTTAGTGATACTGTTTTTCACTATGACATACTAGCAAAACGATTGCGCGAATTATCATTCCTGAATTCAGGAGTTCGAATTCACCTTAAAGAAGAGGCCTCGGGCAAGGAAGATATTTTTGAGTATGAGGGTGGCATCAAAGCCTTTGTAGAACACCTTAATAAAAATAAAACAGCTATAAATCAAGATGTTATATATTTTTCTGT
>JAJFJO010000405.1 GCA_021774015.1 Gammaproteobacteria bacterium | reverse complement strand
CCTCCGCAACCATGTGCTCACAATTGCTCGATTTTGAAATATCCGCTTTAACAAAATGTGCTTGTCCACCCTGCTCTTTAATTACAGAAACAACTGCTTCGCCTTGCTCTTCATTGAGGTCAACAACAACAATCTGCGCACCTTCTCGTGCGAACAGTAGAGCAGTTTCTTTACCAATCCCACTGCTTGCACCCGTTATTAAAGCAACTTTATTATCAAGTCTCATAGCTTCTCCTTAAATATTTCTTCTTAAGTCTAAAAAAACAGTTAAGCGCATTTATCTCTCGCGCGATACCGCCACTAATCGATCAAACAGTGCCTGCTGGTTAGAATCTTCAGCTGCACTCATTTCTGGGTGCCACTGAACACATACAAACCACCTGTGTGACGGCAATTCCATTGCCTCTATTACGCCATCTTCCGCATAGGCTGTCGGCAGCAATCCATCACCAATTTTTTTGATCGCTTGATGATGCCAAGATACAACAGGAAAAGAGTTGTCTGTAATAATGCTCGCTAGCGTACAATTTTTTTCTTTTATCTGCACGTCATGCACGACTGGTTCGCGTGGCGGCAATCGATGCGGGATTTTTTCACCATAAGTATCAGGAAGGTGCTCTTCTAACGTGCCATTCAAAACCACATTGACTATTTGCATGCCGCGGCAAATGGCAAATACAGGAATAGCCGTATCCAATAAACGTTTCGCTAGCCCACACTCAGCATCGTCACGCTCTTGATCTAACATATAAATCGTTTCATGCAGGTTACCGCGATATCGCTGTGGATCGATATCACCACCACCCGTTAAAATAACACCATCTAATCTTGGTAATATGCTATCAAACTCCTCAATGCCTGGCGGTATTAAAACCGGCACACCACCCGCACGAATAACAGCTTCAACATATTCAGCATATAAATTGAATTGATTTTTTTCATTACGACCGTAAGTTGTAAGACCAATAATGGGTTTCATCTTCATATCTGCTCAAAATAACGTTGTCGTTCCCAATCGGTTACTGCGGCATCATAAGCCTGGCATTCTAACTCAAAAAAATGGGAGTAGTGTTTTTGCATCTGTTCACCAAAGGCTTTTTTCACAAACTCACTGTGTTTGAATGCATGTGCGGCTGCATGCAAACTTTTTGGCACTTCAGGTAAACCATCTGCCGTGTAGGCATCCCCCTCATACATAGGTGGCGCTGATATTTTCTCATTGATACCTTCCAGGCCCGAGGCAATCACCGCAGCAAAGGCTAAATAAGGATTAACATCGGCACCAGGGATACGACATTCAATTCGTAAATTTTGCCCTTCACCCACAATACGAAAACCTACTGTGCGATTATCCAAGCTCCATGCTAAACGTGTTGGCGCCCAGGAGGCTACTTGATAGCGTTTATACGCGTTAATCGTCGGCGAATACAACACCATGGTCTCAGGCATGTAGCGCATCCAGCCACCTAGAAACCAGTGAAAGATATCTGAAAATGAATTCGGTTCATCCGAGTTACCCACAAAACAATTCTTACCATCTTTATACAAACTCACGTGTAAATGACAGCTTGAGCCCGCTTCATCTGTTTGGTACTTTGCCATAAAGGTAACGCTAACACCCATTTGATCAGCCAATTCTTTTAAGCACTGTTTATAGACAATATGTCTATCTGCCATAGTCAATGGGTCCGCATACACAATATTTAATTCATTTTGACCAACGCCCCACTCGCCTTTAGAAGTTTCAACGGGAATACCCGACAGCTTTAAATGTCGACGTGCTGCGGCATTAAAGCCCTCCTCACGCGTACCTTGTAGAATGTGATAATCCTCACGATACCACCCCATCGTTTCTAATTTGGTATAATTTTTTTCGTGCGCCTCTCGATAGGAATCTTGAAATAAATAATATTCCAATTCCGACGCCATCATTGAGGAATAACCTTCTGACTCTAACGATTGAAGTTGCCGTTTTAAAATATTACGCGGCGCAACATCAACCAATTGATGTGTTTTATTATCATTTACATCACACAATATTAATGCCGTTTTATCAAGCCAACTCGCTAAAAATACAGCGCTGGCATCGGGCTGACAATGAAAATCACCATAACCTGAGTCCCATTTAGCAAATTGATACCCCGGCTTCGGGTCCATATCCATATCAACGGTGAGCAAATAATTACAAGCTTCAACGCCCTTATCAGCAGCCACTTTAAGATAGTAATCAGCATCCAAACGCTTGCCTACTAAGCGCCCATAATGATCCGTAAAAGCTAAGATAACCGTTTCGACACTGCCATTTTGTATCGACACCGCTAAATCCTTAAGGCTGAACGCCCCTACACTATTCGTCATCTTTGCGCCTTTTGATCTAATTGCATATTATTTAAAACCAACACAAATAAATTATTTAACAATGGTACCAAAAACAACATGATTATAAAATCGAACGGCGCGCTAAGGTAATACCGCCGCAGAAAATGTGCATGCAATGTTGTTGGTGTAATCAAAAAATACATGATCGCAAAAACCGCATAAATTGCTAAGGACCACAACCAATGTGATTTTCCTGTCAATTTAACGGCTGATAAAAATGCCTTCCAAACCGGCGTTTTCTGCAAAACAATGATAGGATAAGTCAACAAACATAATACGGCAAAGAAAAAGTAGGGGAAGGCCGTGATAAAAAAGAAAACCAATAAAGCCACGTTCTTTCCACCAAGCGCCGTATGACCCAACAAATGAGTGACCAGGTAACCCAAATAAAAAAGAGCGATAGCAACAACCATATAAACAACAATCGCAGCATATACATGGAGGGTCGGATACAAACTGTTTTTAAATGCACGCCCCAACTTAAAAAAATCACCCTGCCAGACAGAGGCCGTCATCCGCAAACTCACCGCCCAAAAATATACAAACAATGCTGCAGAAACCACCATATAGATAATAGACGCGGTGGTATTGCTCGGCACTATATTCATATAGGTGGAAAAATCTTTTACCAACACCATTAAAAAAATGAGTGGCACAGTAACACGCATGGTTGGCGTGAGCTTCCTCACAGCCAACCCAAATAGCTCTGAAAGGTGTAACGGTTCTTTAGGTAACATAAAAACAGCGCCTTATTAGTGTTGTGTTGGTGGCGACTTAGGTTCACCCATAGCCGTTTTCTTTTTTGCTGCTGCACTCGCTTTTTTCGCTGCTTTTGCAGGTTTAGGGGCTTCCTTTCCCAATTGTGCAGAACCATTGCCACTTTCATTTGATTGCAATAACTCCCAACCTGCAAAAGGTTTAAAGCGATCACCATATTGCTGTGCAAAGCGCTCAAGGTCCTTTACAACACTAGCAACGCCGCGTGTTTTGGCATAATTAATCGGGCCACCACGAAATGGGGCAAAACCTGTACCAAAAATCATCCCCGCATCGAGCAAGTCCTGATCGTCAATCACTTTTTCATGCAAGCAAGCAACGGCTTCATTCACCATACGCAAAATCATACGGTCACAAATATCCAGCATACGTGTTGTAGTGGATTGCTGTTCTTTTTTAACTTTCTTGCCTTTATTATACGTATAAAAACCTTTACCACTTTTCACACCCAACTGGCCATTATCCACCATAGTTTTTAAACGCTCAGGCACTTTGCCACCGTAATGCTCACACAAATTTTCAGCTACATGATAACAAATATCTAAACCTACTCTATCCGCCAAGGTAATCGGTCCCATCGGCATGCCAAATTGCAATGCTGCTTTGTCTATAGCTTCCGGAGACACGCCCTCTTCAAATAATTGCATCGCTTCCATTAAATATGGCATCAAAATACGATTCACTAAGAAGCCAGGACTACTGGCAACCGGTAGAGGCAAACGACCTATCTGCGCAACGAATGCTGTCGCTTTATCACACACTTCTTGCTGGGTTGCTTTACCACGAACGATTTCCACTAACGGCATTTTCGGCACTGGATTAAAAAAGTGAATGCCTACCAAGCGTGAAGGATCTTTTAATGACTGCGCAATGTCTTCTAGCGGAATGCTCGAGGTATTCGATGCTAAAATCGCATCCGGTTTTGCCTTAGCTTCAAGCTCTTTGAACAATTGCTGCTTCGCTTCTAAGCTTTCAAAAATGGCTTCAATAATCACATCTGCACGCACAACACCCAAACCATCTGCATCCGGTTGCAAACGATCCATTGCGGTTTGAACCAAGCGCGGCTCACGTAATTTCTTTTTAAACAGCTTATAAGCACGCTTAAATGCGGGCGCAATACTTTCTGGCGATCGATCTTGTAACGTAACGTAGTAACCACGTAATGCACACCAGGCAGCAATATCACCGCCCATCGCACCAGCACCCACAACGTGAACATGCTCAGATTTAAATTTGATCCCCTTAGCAAGCCCTTTCATTTTTTCTTGCAAGAAAAATACACGGACTAAATTTTTAGCCGTATCCGTGACCATCATATTCGCTATGGATTTCGCTTCGTTATCCATAGCGTCGTCACCCTTACAACCATCTTTCACCCACTGTGCAATCACAGCAAATGGCGCAGGATAGTGGTCCTTGCTCACATGCTTAGCAGCAAGTTGTTTGTAAAACTGCTTTGCTAATAGAGGACGAGCCAAATCAGAATTGCTCAATTTTGCAGGTATGCCTTTCGGTGCGCCTGGCGCAGGTTTTTTCATCACGAAATAACGTGCTGCGCGCTTTAACTCACGCGTGGGGACTGCTGCATCGATCATTCCTATTTTTGCTGCTTTTTCTGAAGGGTAAGCCGCACCTGGCAAAATCATTTTCATCGCTTCAATCGCGCCGACCAATTTTGGCAAACGAATCGTACCACCCCAACCAGGATGAATACCCAGTTTAGTTTCAGGCAAACCAATACGTGTACCGCTAAGGTCATCAGCCACACGATAACGACACGCAAGCGCAAATTCAAAACCACCACCCAAGCAAAAACCATTAATCATCGCAACAGTTGGCATTGGCAAGGCTTCTAATTTATCCAAAACGATTTGTGCAGGTCTAATTAGCTCATAAGCCTCTTCTTTCGTTTTGACATGCGTAAACTGCTTAATATCTGCACCCGCAATAAAACCTTTCTTTTTAGCTGATGTAAAAATAACACCGGCGGGTTTGTCTTGCGCAATTTGATCTACAAGAGCATCGAGCTCAGCACACACTTCAAGATCGATGGTGTTTACAGGACTACCTTGACGGTCAATACTGACCCATAAAATATTGTCTTCATCCGTTTCTAAATGATAATTTTTAAAAGCTTTAGTATTCATGCGTTTTCCTTAACTTAAACAGTTTCTACGAGCATGGCGCCACCTTGGCCACCACCGATACAAATACTTGCAATACCTTTTTTCGCATTGTTTCTTCGAAGCACATTCAATAGGTGTAACACAATTCGTGCACCACTAGAACCGACAGGATGTCCATTAGCAACGGCACCTCCATCGACATTCAACCGATCTTCATTCAACGTTCCAATCGCGTTGGTGCCAAAATTTTCCTGACAGAATTCATCGGACTCCCAGGCGCGAACACAAGCAATCACTTGTGCGGCGAATGCTTCATTAATTTCCCAATAATCAATATCGTCTAAACTGAGATTATGACGCTGCAAAATAGGGGTCGATGCCATCACCGGGCCTAAGCCCATCACAGACGGATCTAAAGCAGCCCATTGCACATCAGTAA
>JAJFJO010000404.1 GCA_021774015.1 Gammaproteobacteria bacterium | reverse complement strand
AACGCACTTTGTTGAAAAACAGCTGATAGAAAAAGAAATATCATAATCTTAAATAACTTAGAAAACATAGCGTTAGGCTCCAAATTGTTAGTTGTATGAGATAGAATATAAGCTGAATAGCGTTACTTGTCAAAACACAACGATAAATAGCTATAATCTATAAAAAAATTACTTTTAATACCTTTTTTTAATATTTCCCTAATAATTGACCATTATACTGTGAGCTATAACTGATTAATGCTACTAACTGGGGTGAACCATGGCCAAACCATTTATTATCGCAATTGATGCCGATGCGCTTGCAATAGTGAGACTACGAAATCCCCAAGATGGAGCTCAGGCCAATCCAATAGTATTGGACGTTGCTAATCAAATTTCATACTTGCTTCATTATTTTATAGAAGGTAAATTTGATTTAAGTTTAATTAAAATTGTAATTCTATCTAAACCTGGTTTCTACCAAGCTGACTCTGAATTAGGCCAAGTGATAAGAGTTCAACCCAGGCCACTTGAGGGACCATATAATTTCCCTGAACAATTCATAAGAGATAGAATACTTAACCATTTATCGGCTAACCTTACCCTTGCCGCAAAACTCAAAGAAGCCCCCCCTCCTACTCCACTAGCAGCTGAAAATTTATCGTTACATTTTTGTCAATGCGCTCAAACAGATACAGGCCATCTTATTTTTAATCGAAAAGCTATTTTGCAAAGCACAACTCCAAAAGGTGCAACCGCAGACAAATCAACTCGAATTTTATTATTGACGAATTCAACTGCCCTTATAGAAAATACGTTTCCGGAAAAAGGTAAAGCCCCCCATAAAACCACATACGTTTTGTCTGGAATTGATGGTGAGATTTTACCTGCTTCTTCACTTGATTTTGAGAGAAGGCTAGCTAACCTTTCGGATTACTCAGCTGTCCATAATGTTGTTGATATCGATGGTACCGCGCTTGACAGGACTTCAACAGAATGCAGAGATAGAACCACTCTATTTTCTCAAGTGCCAAATCGATTGGAAAAAGTTAAAAGCGAGTGTGATGAAAAAGGAATTGCTTGCCATTGTGATTTCCTAACATCAAGACTAGATCCTTATAAAACTTTGGCAGCTGACATTGATGTTATTACAGGCTTGCTTGGTAAACTAGGAGATAATTATGCTGAATTAAAAAGCAAAGTTACTCAGTTGCTTGCCTATATCACAATCCCAGATGAGCTAACTAATTACCAAGAATACACTATAGATTCAGATAATTTCACAAAAGCCATAGCAGAAATAGATGCTTTGCTTGCGCCTCAAGCAGGTAGTAAACAGACCAACGAAGGCGCAGCCGCTTTACCTGAGCTTAAAACTTGCTTAGATAAAATGCGCTTAATTCCTGGCACCCTAACAGAAAAATACTCTATCAAAGCAGTACGTGATGTACTTGATCAGGAACACGATATTCCTATTGCCCCAAAACCCTCACACTTTGTTAACTATCCCGACCCAACAAAGCGGACTCCACTAAAATATCTCCACATACAAATGCTTGTCGACAAACTGATGGCGCAGCATATGAGTTCAAGCAGTGGCGCTAGTGTGGGCAAAGCAGAGGTTACTGAACCCGTGAAAAAAAGTTTAATTGTTTTGTATGAAGATAACCCAGCGGAAATAGCTTTAATTAAAAAGCATGTAAAGCTACCATCCGCTGGATCTGTAGAATTGTGTATCGTTCAAGTTAGATGTTCTACAGATTTTGATGGTGATTACAAGAAAACTTTAGAAGACCTTACTGTTTATCTAAGGTTTGATGCAAGCTCGGCAGCCAGATGCCTCAGAGTTAAACCAAAGGCAAAATTTGAGGCACCACTGCCCCCTAAAAGTGTAGCTGCTTTTGTTACCGAAGTTATGGCTGCTCCTGAGCGCAAAGCTGCAGGTGTTGCTGGTACTGCATCAGGCGATACTGGTGCTCCCCCAGAAGAATTCATGTTTAGTCCTTAGAGGTTATTTCAAAGAACAAAATCACTCTCATCTAAATCACCTGATTGAACGCCTTGCAAAACAATTTGGTTACTCCCTCCCAAATCGATGACAGTTTTATTTGCGAAAGAATGTATAGCATTATCCAAAGTGTTCGCATCAAAATGGTAAGCTGTCAAATCAATTTTATCAACACCGGGTGTAAAGTCAGGGATTTTATCTTTGCCTGAGTCTTTTGAAAAATAAAAGATATCTTCACCATCATCGCCTCTAAGATAATCCCTCCCTTTCCCGCCATCCAGAAAATCATCGCCACTACCACCATATAATTTGTCATTCCCTTTTTCACCAAACAGTGTATCGTCATCATCGCCACCGTATAAATGATCACGACCTTTGCCACCATACAACTCATCATTTCCTTCATAACCCTGTAAAATAGTAATCGGATAAGCCGTGATCTCGCCCACGCTGAATATTGAGTGACCCTAAATCAAGACCACCCTCCCCTGGCGAACCGAACAAGAAATTTCGAACATCACTAATTATCGCTAAATCGATAGTCTCATGCTCATCAATACCAAGCCCACGAAGGATTGGATTAATCCCTCCTTCACTAGAAAGCTTGTCGGGCCTGAAAAAGGCATCCTGCAAAGCCAAATGACCATACTCACTTTCATCGCCATCTTCATCAACACGATGCACTTGCGTTGAAAACATCGTGTGTCCTAACCGGTAAGCAGCCGTCGCAAAAATATTGGCAATTTGTGGATCAACATCAGATTGGTACCCGGTATATTCAGATAACGCATCAGGGCCGATTAATATAGGTAAAAAATCATTGTAAGTAATTGACTGAATTTGTGCTTCAACAAATATCTTGGCTTCTTGATAGAGGGTCTCCGCATCATAGTACGGATATTTCTCGCTAATTATATCGACCCAACGATTATGTTCGTGAACAAACAAAGTATGCAGTGATGTTAAAACTACATTTTCATTAGCGCGAACATCACCAGCAAGAAACAGCTCTGAACTTGGCCCACCTGCATTTGGAAAAGGATTACCTGCATCATTGTAAGGCAATAAATCATTGTCACTTACTTTTAATTTTCCACCTTCGCCACGCAAATAGTCGGCGCGATCTTCGTCTGAACCATAAACCATAGAAGCATCTAAAAATGCGGTGATCTCATTGATCTGTTCGCGAGGCACTCCATTTTCCCCAGCTTCACTATCATACCCTGAACGTGAAAAAGGTATTATCTTTACATCGGGGTTAGGTCCGGGATCGAAATAAGGGTCGCCCTGTGGAATTAAGATAGGCTCAAATTCAGTATGCCCTTCCGCAGCGAGGTCAATATCATGATCGACGAACTGCCCCCATGCCCACATGAAGTTGCTGGCTCCTTCTTGATTGGGTTCCGATGCATCCTGATGAAAAAGTTCATTGCTGATCTCGCGTGGACTAGGGCGATCGCTGCCGGCCATCGTATTAATACCGTCTCCATAGCCCGATGGAGCACTACGCAGGAACTGCTCCCCAGCACTGCCAAGGTCAGTATAAACTTCATTGTTTCCACTACCGTCGATAGAGCGATATTCGTGATCTAGAAGTTTGTAGTAGCTATTGTATTTATTTGTAATATATTGGAATACGTTATTGAAACTATTACCCCAATGCCAGCCGCTTTGAAAATCATACGGGGTAAAAAACTCAGGCGAGAACCCATGTTTGAAGTGAAACAAATAGGTATATTTAATACGCATAATAGAACCCCTTCATTGCAACACTAAAATATGGCCATTTTAAGCAATTATAGACCATTATTTGGCCTTAGTATTGCGGCTATACCTTTACTCCAGCGTTGATGAGGATTCATAAGAGGATTGCTCACTAGAAGAGGAGCTGCTCGAACGATCGTCATCCTCTACAGCGCTACTCGACCCCGAGCGCCCCACCTTTACCGGGTTTGCTGCAAATACCGAGCTCAAATAAACCAAACTGCCTGGCAACGTCGCCGCACTCATAGCATAAGACACCGGCTTATCCCAACCAATTTTTCGCAACTCTTCAAATAAAGCGCCAGAACCAGATGCCGCCGTAGCGATAATGTTTGGTAATGCCGTCCCATACTTGATCACTGCTTTGAATTGTCCATAACGCTTTGATTCCGAAGCAGTCAAACCAAACATGTTTTCGCTTAAATGCGCATAAGAAAAATGTGTTGAGAGCAACACCATAAACATACTAACGGCAATGATGGAAAAAGGAATTTCTTCTGTACTAGCAATGGGGGCATCCATAACCTCTAAATCTTTAGGCAAATTAATCGTATTTCCAAAATAGATTGACGTACTATTAAGCGAATAGAAAAAAGTTGTGACATGGATAAAAAGCATAAGCAAGTATCTTCTCAGGTCACTCATATTTGTTTGAGTGCTTGCGGCGAGTATTGGGCTTGTTTCATTAGCAACAACATCAGATGGTTCATGGTGACCTTGAACTAATTTACTCCATGATAACGATAGCTGGCTAGGCAAACCACATAATCCACCAAAGATAGCTAAAAATACGCTAAAAGAAAGAGGGGCATATTCTTTGCTAACTTCAAAGAAGGATAAAGCTCCAACAACAGACTTTGTCAAAGCAGTGGGAATACCGGTAACTCTTCGAGTTGTTCTTTTAATCGATGTCCAGCGGCTATCGAACGATTGTTGAAATAAATTTTCATTAGTCTCAGATGTTGTAGTAAAATTATTTAAAAAAAAGATACATAAAATTATATAAGAAAAATATTTCGAAACACTCCCCAACCCTCTTTCATCCACAAAATTTAAAAGAGAAAAACAATAGACTGCCGTCACAGACATCGCATTACTAAGGGCCAACAAATCAATACCCAGCTCCTTCCCATGCTCTGACTGCAGAGATGCTTTTACTTTCCTCATATCTAAAACCACTCTGGCAGTTTAAACCACCACTAAATTTTTATACGCAACCAAGTACATAGAAATCATAATCGGCAATATCCATACAGCAAAAGCAATAGCTGCTAGCTCAGTAACAACCAGTTCAAGTGTTTTATAACTTGATTGATTCACTGAGAACAATTTCTTGCCTGCGAAAGCCAACAAACCAAAGGTGACAATAAAAACAATCCTCGACAAGAACACAATACCCAACATTTTAGGCCACACTGGCTTGACAGAAGCGCATGACATTTTTAATGATTTCAACGGCTTTTTATTTTCAAACAAAACAATAAAGATGGAAAATAGAATAAAAGCAGTGACCACCAATGAAAAAACCATTGCTGCTATCATTAACAGAAATAATGATTTATGCAATGAAATCTCTACGGAAGGATACATGATAATCATATTTGCCATGTTTGGAATACAGGTATTTAATAGTGCAACAAAAAACAAATTAGTAAAACGATCAAAAGGCTGGTAATTCTCAAAGCCTTCCTTATTGAAAAAACGCATAGCTTGCTTATTTTCAACAGCAATAATCAGGCATGCAAAAATAATAGAAGCAATGATCGGGGACACAATCCAGTGTGATAAATAATATTGCATGCTGCCAAAAGGCCCATTGATATAAAAATTTACGGCATGCGACACCAACATATACAGCAGAAAAAACACGGCAAGGAATAAGCAATACGACCATCGAAAGCTTTTGGCTAACTCCGCAGCCTCGTGAAAAATTTTCTTGATCTTAAAATCGTTCTTATTCGTAGTATTGATGGAGTTCATTATTCGTCCAATCTAATGAGGTTATTGAATTCTAACCAAATAGTGGATCTCAAACAACTAGAAAAAACGATTATCGCTAAGCTTCAGCGTGCTGTACCGGGCGATCTGCGTCGATATTAGGCTTAATTGAGGCGCCATCAACATATGTAGCCCAAGGTCTTCTACGGATAAAGACAGCATAGCTAATCAAGCAAACTGCCATAGAGCCGATGCAAATCAATATGAATTGACTGTAGAGCGGCAAGTGTGTTCGCACTAAAATGATTTGCATCACTAAAATCACGCTAAACTGTGACAAATAAAGCCAATAAGAACTTTCTGCCAAATACGTTATCACCCTACTCTTCTTTTGAAAATACCGCACAACCAAACCGAACAAAGCCAGAGTCGTCAGCCAGGATACAAGATAGATTATACATAGTGTCGCTAAATTTAGCATGCCATCGATCGTAAAATATGGTTGCATTATCATCAGCAGAAAGCCGAATGCTACCATACTGAGAAGCAAAAACGTCCAAGAATATCGCGTAACCAATTGAAAGAAATCTGAATTTTTAGCGAGCATACAACCCGCTAAATAAAAGCTCGCATAGAAAAAGAATAAAGGAAAATGTAGTGCTAATACCGATGGTGGATATCTAAGCCAACTTAACCCATGTCCAAATAGAAGCGCAATAATAGCTATTGTGATGAATGCCAGCATCATAATTACTTTTCTGAGATTCGCGATGCAACTTGCCAGCCAATATTGAACTTTCTTAGATGAGCTGTTTACAGTAAATCGTACTAATATATGTGCTAATTGCATTAATATTAAATAGTATAAAAACCACAACCCACCAATCTCACGCAATTTTTCATACATCGGATGAATTGAAAAATGACTATGAGAAAGTAAATTTGACAGTACAATTGTAACTACGCTAAATGCCGATGGTACCAACCAAAACACCAAGAATGGAATGACAATACGTTTAAAGCGATTGCTAATAAACGAGCTGATCTGTTTATTGTGATAAATTAAACAAGCAAAAAAACCGGCCAACATAAAAAATACCGGCATTCGGAAAAGGTGGATCCAGGTCACCAAGTAATACAAAATCGTACTATGAGACTGTGAATGAACTGGCCAGATTGAGATGCGACCCAGGTCTATATACGGCATAGCAGAATGCAGTACAAACCCCAAAAAGGCTGCAAATGCACGTAATGCATCTAACCCGTGATAGTGTTTACTCTTAAAGTCATCACTACCTGGGCTTTGAAGATTAGTGCTAATGTCAGCATTAGATCTGCTTTTCATGCTTCTACCATTTAGTTGTTATGGTTGTCCTATATTAACTCGTATGATACCAGCCAAACCTTAAGGGAGACTTAAGAAATAAGCTAATAATGAGCTATATTTTATAGCATGTACCACGCGAGAGAAAAGTTTTATGTTATTAAAATATATAGCATTTTTGTTTATATTTATCCCTATCATTAGCATGGGGCAAACGCGAATATCCATAACGCCAGTCTATTGTGAGCGAAAAAACCAAAAAGTCCCCTGCCCTAAGCATCTCCAATCAATCCTCAATCAGGTGCTTCCTGTCATCTATGCGATAGAATCAAGGCGTTTTAATTGTAAAAAAGGGCGCAAAGTGTCTGTTATATTGAAGATTGAGGTTAAAAATGGTGAGACTTTTCATAAGCAACACTCAGATGATAATAATGCTGAGTTCATTCTTGCTAACAAAACGACACGTTTTCAAAGTGAACGCATCCTCAGTGCAGATACCTATGGCCTAAGAATCATAGACCATAGCTGCTCAAATCCAAAAGTTGAGTTTTCTGAATGAATATAGATCCCGGATATTAAGATTTTCTAACGCTCGCAAGCTCGCGAAGAGAATCTAAACTCCGGGATGACAATAAGGATTAGGCTGCTTTGTTAGGTTGGCGCTATCACAATCGTCGCAGTGCCTGTGTAAGTCCCAGGAGGAGCGGCAGCAATATTCGATTGTGAAAAAGCAACGGTAAACTTAGCATTCAAACCTGTCCCAGCGCATGATATTGAAGACGTATCAGCACCATCTTGGTTAGCCAAGCTAGAACCACTGGTTACCTGTGTACCATCACCCGCACTCGTATCTGGTTTCCAATAAGCGGTATAAGCCAGCGTATTAGCACCATCTGATACGGTGAACGCATTACCTGCACCATTACCATTTGCGGTGACTTGATACCCGCCGCCACTGCCACCAGCTGCTGGCTGATTGGAGTAAATGCACGCTGTCGTACTACCTTTAATGTCACCATTAACAGTGCTTACTGTTCCAAGGTTGATATCTTGCAGGTCTGAAATCTTAACGAGAGAAGGTATAGTGATACTAATATCCGTCGTTCCTGTTGAAGAACTCCCTAAATCACCATTTGTCGCAGCCATCCCTGCTGTCGCTAAAACCAGTAAAGACACCGATGTTAGCGCTAAAATTCCTTTTATATGACTCATAGTAGCCTCCTCCTTTAAGCTTTACTCATCAATCGATACAAAAATTCTACCCGTATTATTAGCGTATTACAACTTTATTAAATAGCGCCCACGGTAATCATCAACGTATCACTATAGGCACCCGAGATTGGCGTGGGGGATAACCAACCTCCATTAATCTGTATCCGTAGTTTAGGAAGTTTATTGTTAGAAACACCCGCGCATACTGGCGAGCTGGTTGAGGCGCCATTAAAGTTTTGCGCAACATTAGGAGTTAACGTTTCATACCTACCCTTAGGGCCATCCCATCTCACTCGATAACGAATTGTATCTGAACTTCCTGAGCGCACCATGTAAAACCGATCATTTTGAGTATTAGGGCTGCTGGCGGTAATTTGATACTTAGTGCTGGCACTATTGTAAATGCAGACAGTTTGAGTGATTCTTTCTCTATTTCCATCAGGAATAACCATCCCAAAATCATACGGCTTTATATCTGAAATGGCCACGCTTGCAGCAGCGCATGTCGACACTAAAAATAATAGAACCCCTAAAGCATACCTATTCATTTTTTCTTACTCTTCTCTTTTGTTACATTTGCCACCGGCTTGGGCTCAGGCTTCGCACGCCAAATCATTGCCGAATTCCAACTAGGCTCACAATACAAATCACCAACATATGTGAAGTCTTTGTTTGCATCCACCTTAGGCAAGGTGATTTTACAAGCATACTGATGGAACACAACATCCATTGTGTGGTCAACAGAACTCACATCCGCCTGAAAATACCCTTGATCATCCGTTGTATTGTACCCTAAACCACCATGAATCGCCGCATCGCGTATAGGTTGATCTGATTGATTAACAACCCGCCCTGCTATCACATATTTTTGTGACGCCTGCCACTGGACAAACTGCACGTTGCCGGGGTACAAAGTAATATCCTGCATCACATCTTTAATCAAAAACAGTCGTTTTGACGTGTTCACAACACTGATTTGATAGTTCTCATAGGGTTTTAGTTTAATAAAAATATCTTGGTCGCCATAGATATGCTTCACCAATGAATTATTCGCATAAATATCGAAAGTTTCATGCTTACTATACGGGGCATTCACATCAACAACTACCCCAGTATTAGGCGATGAATCTCCACTACCAATTGTCCACGCTTGCGGCATCCAAACAAAACGGGTGTTGATTGCACCACCGTACTGAACAAAACCATTTAAATTAAATGGTTTGTTGTATGTGCTATATGCATTAACCCGCATGCGGTTGTTTTCATACACTCCTGTGCCGCCCACGCTGCTCGATGCTGGCGTTGTGTTAGCATTTATACCCAGTTTATAACCATATTCCGTGCTATCCATATGGTTGTAAGCCAGGTTAGCATGGCTAGTAATACCTGTATTATGAACTTGATTTGTATTGCCCGTACTTTTATCGTAATTGTATCCCGCCGCTGCACCGCCGTTCCATTTTCCTTTTGCAAAATCAATTGATAATGTCGCCAATACATTATATCCCGACTGTGTCTTGCTCCCATTAACAGAAAAATTAACATTGCTATTGGGGAAATGAAATAACTCTGTCGTAAACGTAGGGCCGTAGGCATACGTTGTTTTACTGAAATTTGTATCGCTTAATGTTGCGTCAAAACTTAAGTTGCTACTTTTCCCAATTTTAAAATTAGCATAACTTCCTATAATCAAAGTATTTAAATTCAGAAAACGGAAATAATTATTATTGGTATCAATTATTCCCTGCTGCACAATATGCTTAGTACCATGCCATATTCTTGTTACATTGCTTGATAAATCAAGCCGCCCCGCATGCAGTGTCATCGTCCCAGACACACCAACACTTTCATCGGTGCCCACCAACACCGCGGGTTGAAACTCTAAAAAATGATTAACGTAAGTTATCCCTGCGCTGCCGTAAGCCGCCTTGTCATTTCCAAGTGCCGATAAATCGATATCCCAGGAATCTGCAACGCGCACGCTTGCCCCGGCTTGATACACCGGAATATTTAGCAGCTTATTTTCAGCGCCACCATTGAAACCGTTATATCCGATTAAATACCCCAAACTAAAATAATATTGCGGAATTCCAATTGGCGCCAAGTCATTTGTTTTAACATAATAACGCTGCTCCGTTTTCGTTTGACCTTGAACGTTCGTTATTTTAATCGTAATCGGATAAGCGCCTTCCGGAAACTCAGACGTATCAATATCATTGTTTCCAGCTGGATACTGCCCAGTATGAATTAATTTACCATCTTTATAAATAGCCACTTGTGACGGAAAGTTGAGAAACACCACCAATGGAATTCCCAAGCCATCATCAGCTTGCGGCATTGTATCTAAAATTGTTTTTGCTTGAACCCCAACAATCGTTTGATTGGCAAAAAAACTATTACCGAGTGTTTCGGTCATACCCGCATCAAAGACCCAGCGCTTATGCACAAAGCTTAAATTAGCATGGTTTAATGTAGCCCCCTCATTGCCAGCCAAATCATCAGCATAGGACGCGGACACATTGAGATGCGTATTTTTGTAAGCCAGAGAATTATTTGAGGTTAAATTGAAATTATGCTGAACGGGAGTCCCCGTAGAGTTACTCGTTACCAAGTACATCTGATTAATATACGAAAAACCAGCAGTAGAATTTGGCAAATATCTATCCACCCCAGGCACTGAAGCTAAGTGGCTTTTATTGATATATACATGCACCTGGAAATTTTCAGGGTTATAAATAATCCCCGCAACTTTTGGCTCTAACATATTACAGGTTTCATGGTTGTATTCGGTACATACCAAACTACTATGGGGGTCTAAATTTTTATCTAATGCTGCAATCACGGCTTCTTTGTTTTTAATGCCTGGAATTTTATCTACCATCAGTGCCGGGGTAGCAAAATGCAAATAATTTGGCGTAACAGTCGCTTTGAAAACACCTAAAAATTGGTCACCATAATGCACATCCAC
>JAJFJO010000403.1 GCA_021774015.1 Gammaproteobacteria bacterium | reverse complement strand
GATGGTTAAGTTTTTAGGTCAAGGCTAAACCGAGAACCCGTCTACTCAGCAGCTCATGCACATGATATAGACCACGGCCTTACAATAACTCAAACACAAGAGCTGTATTGCGACTTTTTCCACTTTGGAACCACATGTAACAACTTCATTTCACCAGAGTTACTAATAAACCATCTTAGCTTTCTTTACCGCTTTATTGCTCACTTCAAAGAAAAAGCAAGGAATTTGATCGTTCAGGCCGAAAATGATCGTTTTATATTACCGATCAGATCACTCTCTCATATGAATATAAACGACTTAAAAAATGAAGCAAACCTTAGTGATATTTTAACAAAAACAGAGGTCACTAGATTATATTTGGGTGATGATTTTGACAATCTGTATCTGACCCGAAGAGAAATGGAAGTTTTAGGCATGTTGAAAGATGGTAACAAACCTGTTGAAATATCGCGAAAGCTTCAACTATCTGAACGCACACTGGAAACACATATTAAGAACATTAAAGCTAAATTCAAATGCAATACCTTATTTGAGCTGGGTTGCGTAACAAGCAAGCTTAGCATTCAAAATATTTTCCCATTTGATATTAATTTAACTGATGGCACTAGGAGATAATAATGGAACTGTGGCTTGATACAATCAACTTTACACTCATAGAAAATGCTCACCAGCAATTAACCATAACAGGCGTGACAACCAATCCGAGCATTTTGAGCCAAGCGAAAGATTCTCCCAGCAAAACAATACAGCAGTTATTGGATATTCAACCCGGCTTTGTGGCTGTGCAAGTTACTGCCGACACTGAGCAGGCTATGTTAGACCAAGCTGAACGCTTAAATCAGTTAAGTGAACGCATTATTATAAAAGTGCCCGTTAATCAAGTAGGATTACGCGTTATAAAACAACTTTCAGAAAAAAAAATCCCCACTCTAGCAACTGCAATATTTGAAACGAGCCAAGTGTATCTCAGCATGCTTGCCGGTGCTCAGTATGCAGCGCCTTACCTTGGAAGAATAGAAGACGTAGTTCCTGATATTTCGGATGTGATTAATAGCATGCTATCTGGTATTAAAATACGTAACAGCTCTTTAAAATTAATGGCAGCCGCCATTAAAAGCAAGCAACATATTCTCAACTGCCTCTTACAAGGTGTACACGCTATCACATTGCCTGAACCGGCCTATAAAGAACTAATGGAGGACCACTCACTCACCCTAAAAAGTCTTGCTAGCTTTCAAAAAGACTGGGCCACCTATTCTAAAAAAGATATTGGTGAATTGTTTTGTAATTGACCAATATATGGTTTTTCATAAAAAACATACGATTAGGCAGTTGTTTGCATGTCAAATTTTGGCCACCTCACCGCTTCTACGGGTTTTCCCGGATATCATTGACGTTCATCTCACCATAATATAGAAGATGTTACATTTGCACGCTGCTTAGGTTGCAATGGCTAATGGTTCGTTTTGAAATATGTTTGGAGATGAGACTATGTCAAAAATATTATCTGAACCAGATAGGGTAAATTACCTGGCAATTGGATTGCTAGAGAGATTTGGCAATGCCTCACCCTCTCAAAAACAAATTGACGAAGCTGAAACATTAATAGATTCGCTGCTTGATTTGGTGCCCAATCAAACAGGCTCATTACAAAATTTTTACGCCCAGCACAACTTTATTGCGCAAGTACTAAATGCTGGCTTAAAACTTTCTCATTAAGCTAGTTTTAAAGTCGCTCGCAATGCTTTAGTGCAATGCTTTAGTGCAATGCTTTAATAGCATGCTAGCGTATAAATACGCATCATTCTATCCTTCACTTCGATGACTAATTCATCACCAGGTTGTAACTGCATCAATTTTCGGCACCTCGCTGGTATAACCACTCGACCATCGTCACCTATTTTAGTTCTAAACTCGCCCATCATTGCACCCATGCTTTTATGCCATAAACTATGTTATACCATAATTTAAAATATGCCATATTTTAGAGCATGACATTGCCCTGGGCGCATTTTGTCTATATCATTCACAACTCAATCAAATGAGGCAAGATAGGACAATGACACCAAACGAATTATTATCATTAACAATCAATATCTTAGAAGAAAACAAAGGTGTGGATATCGAGCCAATCGATGTCACCAGCCTAACAGATGTCACTGATTTTATGGTGATCTGTAGTGCCACATCATCGCGTCATGCGCGAACTCTTGCTAGCAAGGTAGTGCGCACCGCTCGCGACCAAGGCATCCGCGCACTTAGCGTTGAAGGCGAGCAGGATAACGAGTGGATCCTTATCGACTTTGCTGATGTTGTTGTGCACATCATGCTGCCAGAAGCTCGTGAGTATTATAATCTCGAAAAACTCTGGGCGGTTACTGAATCTGCGCGCTCAAATACTGCAGGCTAAACCATGCACATTAACCTGATTGCTGTCGGAACCCGCATGCCAAGCTGGGTCAATGACGGCTATCAAACGTATGCCGAGCGATTGCCTAGTGACATGTCTTTAAACCTCACCGAAGTGCCAGCACAAAAGCGGCGCAAAGGTAGCGATATTAGCAAATTGCTTGAGCATGAAGGCGAACACATTTTAAAAGTGATCAACCCACAAGATCGCATCATTGCACTAGAACGAACAGGCAAAGTGCTCGACACACTAACTTTATCGAATAAACTCGAGGCCTGGCGCAATGAAAGCCAGTCGATTAGCTTATTAATTGGTGGCCCTGAAGGCTTATCTAACGCATGCATTCAAAAAGCCCATGAGACCTGGTCGCTGTCTGCACTAACCATGCCTCATCCTCTGGTTCGAATCCTAGTCGCCGAGCAAATTTATCGCGCATGGAGTATACTCATGCATCACCCTTATCACCGTTGATGGAATTAAACTTCGATGGCAAAACATAAAAAACTTACCATAAAAAATCACCGCCAAGAAGCTGCCTTATTTACGCGCCGCAGTATTGCTGCGTTTGTTTTTGTGATTGTTTTTTTATTGTGTATTTTCATTCGGCTGTATTATCTGCAAGTGAACGAACATACAATGTATTCGACACTATCCCGACAAAATTTGATGTATGTGATTCCCGTTGAACCTAATCGAGGATTAATATTCGATCGAAATGGCGTGTTACTTGCAAAAAACATTCCTGTCTACAGCTTAGATATTATTCCAGAGCGGGTGAAAAACATGAGTGCGCTATTACAACTACTCCCAAAAATAATCACTATTACACCCAAGGAAATCAGGCTATTCAAACACAGCTTGCGAGAGTTTCGTCCTTTCCAACCCGTGCCTTTGAAATTAAAACTCACTCAACAACAGGTTGCTAAAATTTATATCAACAACTATCGGCTGCCGGGTGTCTCCATTCAAACTCACATGATGCGTTATTACCCTCGAGGGAAATCCGTCGCAAATGCTGTCGGTTATGTGGGGCGAATCAACCCGCAAGAACTACAGAAAGTTAGCGCTACTAATTACAGCCCTTCAGATGATATTGGTAAAGTCGGCATTGAGAAATATTACGAAACAGCACTGCATGGGAAAGTCGGTGCTGTCGAAGCTGAAGTTAATGCTAGCGGCCATATCGTTCGTATTTTAAAACGCACCCCCGCGACGCCTGGCAATAATATCTACCTCACGCTTGATGCTAAGCTACAGGCCTATGGCGAGAAATTACTCGATAAAAACGATGGGGCTATCGTTGCGATTCAGCCCAATACGGGAGAAATTTTAGCATTGGTTACTAAACCGAACTACGACCCTAACTTATTTGTTAATGGTTTAAGCACAGCAGATTATCAAAAATTATTACATGCACCTGGCAACCCCTTATACGATCGAGCAATTCGTGGCTTATATGCACCGGGTTCCACTATCAAACCCTTCTTTGCTGTTGGTGGTTTAAACGACGGCGTTATCACACCTAATTACACAATTTATGATCCTGGTCATTTTCAGTTACCTAATACCAAGCATATTTATCATGACTGGAAATACAATGGCCATGGTTGGGTAAACCTCAATAAAGCAATTATGGTTTCTTGCGATACGTATTTCTATAACCTTGCCGCCAATAGCGGCATCGATCGCATGGATCAAACACTCGATATGTTTGGCTTTGGCACCATTACAGGGTTAGATATGCCTGAAGAGTTACCTGGCAATGTACCCACACCACAGTGGAAAATGGGTGCCCGCGGCAAACCTTGGTATGAAGGAGATGCCATTGTAACGGGTATCGGCCAAGGCTATTTATTAGCAACGCCTTTGCAGCTAGCCGTTGCCACTGCAACTCTTGCAGAACATGGCAAACGTTATATTCCGCATTTATTATTAAGATCCATTCTGCCCAACGGAGAAGCAGTATTGAAACAACCTATTGCAGACAAACCTATAGTACTGCATAACTCGAAAATTTGGCGAACGGTAATCCGCGCAATGGAAGATGTTGTTAGAAACCCACATGGAACAGCTGTTTATTTTGGACGACACCCAGGTTATAGCGTTGCCGCAAAAACTGGCACCGCACAGGTCTATGGTAAACAACGTGATGAAGAGCGCAGCCGAACCAACATTCCCAAACGTCTACGCAACAACCATTTATTTATTATGTTTGCACCGGTAAAAAACCCAAAAATTGCTGTTGCCATCGTTGTCGAGCATGCGTCTTATGCGGATGAAGCTGCACGAAAATTTACTGATTTTTATTTTAACGAGCTAAAGCAAGAGAACCTTCAAGATCAAACTGCTCAGGCTAGCAAGGTCACACTTCCTGCTCCAAGTTAATGAACTTTTTCCTCAGGAAGCCTGATACTCTTGGAGTGCACTCCGAAAAAATGAGCCTTGATTAGAGGAGCGCTAAGCAACCATTGGAAAATATTTATCTTTTATTCCAAACCTGCCACCAAGCATTAAAAGATTGTGGCTTGATTCCAAATTTTGCAATGCTACCGAGATGCAGCGCCAGCAATTCATCCTGCACCACCTCGATAAACTTATTTCGATCATCTTCCTTAATATGCTGAGCAGTCCATTGATTAACTAAAACAATCGATTGTGGCTTATCGAGTTTCTGCAAGAGCACCTTCCGTATCAACTCCGTAATGGCTGAGTCATGTTGTTCCATAAATATATTTGGCTCCGCTAGATAAGCACGCGCCTCAGAGTAACGACTTGATGATTTTTCATACGATGACACAAATACATCGGCCAGCAAATTCACATTATTCAACTCATAAACCCCCAAAATGCCGTCTATATAATCCTGTCTAGGTAAATCAACAAATGAAATGGGACATAAATTATTTTTAATTAGTGGAATATTTGCTGCCAATCGCGATACTCGCTTATTCACATCAACAAATGTTTGCAAATAAGGGATGTGCACCATAGCAAAAAAAGATTGTTCAAATGGATCGTTAATCGCACTTGCTGTATCTAATATTTTATAGAAATAATCTTCTATTAATTGTGGTATTGCTAAAGATTTATAACTTGTTTTCCCTATAGCAACGGGAATTGTACGCACTCTTCCCTGCATTTTTGAATCGCTCAACAAGTTTTTTGCTAATAATGCATGAAGATTGAAAATAACATAGGGGTTAAAACCAAGATCATCACCCAAACTCACAAGAAACTCGATCGCGGATTTATGATTAAGAATCATACGAGTTTCAACCAAATTTTTTCCTTCTGCAATACTGCCTTCGTCAAGTAAGCGCTCAGTTTCCAGTAATGAGTACGTGTTTCCCTCAAGCCGACTGGAGTTCCATGACAAATCAACTAACAACCTGTCTAATATTTTAGAGATAAAAGATTCTGCTGTTGCTTCCATTGCATTTTCTTTACCGATCCTCTCTAAATGCAAACGCACCGCGGCATCCAAATAAAAAGTTTGATTGGGTATATAGTCATATAAAAAATTTCGATTGTAAGTTACCGCTTGTCGCTGACTTAACGGCTTAGTAATATGTTGGCGCACTAGACCTGCTTTGCGTGACAAAAACTCAGTTTGACCTTCACGCAAAACCAATGCGATTGGCTCCATAGCACTCACTGCATAATATACAGTTGCCCTTCCCTTACCTCGGGTTGCCACCAAACCATCGACGATTAGACGTTGAAGACGTCGTTGCAGGGTACGCTTTAGCATCTTATTTTTTAGAGCCATTAAGATTTCAGGTAACGTCATCTCACCCCTGTATCTAAAAATACTCAGTATCTCTCTAACCTCATCGCTGTCTTGCTTTACTGTCATCTCCAACCACCTTTCGCGTCAAAATTAGCCAACACAAGTATTATCGCGTCAAAATTATTGACGCGCAAGTATTTTCGCGTCAACTTTGCGGAACCGCCCATAGCATGGCTGAGATGGCAGTGTCATCTGGAAATACAACTGAAAATGACACATCAAATATCACAACCACCCCAATGGCGACTAAAAACCGCTAATCATCTAAAGGCACGCTTTTTACAGTGCTTAGGGAGGATACCAATATTTTTGGTTGGAGCTGGTAGAGGGTTTTGCAAAAAATCTGACTCTGCAAACCAGCGGTTTTAACCCCGGCGCTTGGGTTCCATATCGAGACTGCACTGCTCCGTGCTAAAATTAATACGTCTCAAAAATGTATTCGATTCCATCTTTCCAGGGCATTGCAAGCACATGATCAAACTGCTTGCGGTATGGATCATTGGATAAACAAATAGCTTCACTATTATCAACCTCTTTTGTGAGCTTCTTAAAATAGGTCAACATATCGGGTTGGATATTCTCTGTACTTTTTATTTCTATAAACAACGTTGTTTTTCCCGGCCGCTCTATGACCAAGTCTACTTCAACATCATTCATTGTTCTTAAATAGCTAAACTTGTACTGCAGCCTAAGATAAGACGCAATTCTAATAGATTCTGCAATAATAAAATGCTCAAAGGCATTACCATAAGCATGCGTTCCTGGTCGGAGTGGAATATCTAAATGGCGCGACAAAGCACGTGTAATACCACAGTCAAACAAATAAAATTTTGACTTTGTACTTAATTGCTTTCTTAAAGAATTATGATGCGGCTCAAGAAAAAAACCAATTAGAGTGTCTTCAAGAATAGAAAAATAAGACTTTACGGTTTTATCATCAACACCAACATCTCGAGCTATTTTAGAAAAATTAATGATTTTCCCATTACACTGTGCTGCCACCTCTAAAAATCGCCTAAACGGCTGCATAGATTTTATTAAATGCTCTTCCCAAATTTCTTCTTTAAGATAAGTATGTGCATAAGCCATTAGCAATTCATTACGCTCTTCAGGCGTATCAAAATCCATCACTTCTGGTAAAGTGCCCCACTGCAACGCCACATCCAAATCAAAAGAATTTTTTAACTCTAAGTGGGTTAAGGGATACAGGTGATAAACAAAAGCACGACCAGCTAATAAATTCGCCCCACCTTGTTTTAGCTTACGAGCACTTGACCCCGTTAGCACAAAAATTTGTGATTTTTTCTTCAAGAGACGATGAACTACGTCTAACAATTTAGGCACTTTTTGGACCTCATCAATAACAACATGCGTTACATCCTCTGCCAAAGCTGTTACGACATCATAAAGCTCTTCAGGACGCTGTGAAAACCTCACTTCAGTATCTGTATTTAACAAGTCAAGCCAAAGACACTTATCCGCTGCAAACTGCTCTTCGACCAATGTACTCTTACCCGTGTTTCGAGCTCCAAAGAGAAAAAAACTGCGATTTTTGGGCAGCTGCAAAGACCTTGTAAATTTCATTTTCTTATCTGACATGAGAACACTCCGAAAAACACCGTCAATTCTCGGAGTATAGTCCGAAAAATCACCAAATTCAACTAAAAATTATATATTTTCGGAGTGCACTCCGGTAATTAGCGCTACTTTTCGGAGTGCACTCCGAAAAAACGAAAAGTATCCTAGGAAACGCAGTTGGGCGCGTTTTTGGCTCTAGGCTCTGTATGTGGCACGCACCTAACATAGAACCGCCCATGGCATAACTGGAATGACACGATCGCTCGCTGCAGGCACCCACAGAACCGCCCATGGCCTAATCTGCATAACATTGATGTTAGGTAATACATTGACAATCACACATCAAATATCACAGCTACCTCAATGGACGATTAAAAACCGCTAACCATCTAAAGGCAGGTTTTTTACAGCGCTTAGGGAAAATGCCGATATTTTTGGTCGGAGCTTTATAATAAAGTTCAGAAAAAACCTGCCTCTAGCAAACCAGCGGTTTTAACCCCGGCACTTCGCTTGGGTTCCGTGTCGAGATCGTGCCTAGCTTTAGATACCACGTGCTCGCGTGCATGCCTCCGAGTCAAGACCATGCCTATCAGATCTCTTGACACCAACTCGCTAGCAGGAATCTCTACTCTCTGCTACACTCTGCATACCTAAAATGATTAAAGTCGGCACTCATGGATCCAACGCAACTCATTGATAGTTCGTATGAAGCTCGCATCAAGCACAACGTAAGCAAGTTGCGCTGGGGGCGCCTTCACCTAGACCCCTACCTGTTCTTCAGCCTGATCTTACTCGCCTGCATTGGCATCTTTATTCTCTATAGCGCCAGCGATGAAAGCAGTAGCATGGTTATGAAACAGGCCCTGAGATTTGGGTTGGCTTTTACGATGATGCTGGTGGCAGCACAAATCTCACCACAACGTTATCTACAATGGGGTCCATGGCTTTATGCTGTTGGCATTGTTTTATTATTAATGGTGCTGATCATTGGCAGAGTTGACCAAGGGGCCAGGCGTTGGTTAAACCTGGGTTTATTTCACTTACAACCCTCAGAGATCATGAAATTGGCTATGCCAATGGCACTTGCATGGTTTCTACATGATAAAAAGCTACCCCCGATTTTAAGTGTGCTAATTGTCTCAGGACTTATGTTAGTAGTGCCCGTATTACTCATTATGAAGCAGCCCGACCTCGGTACGGCCATCATCGTTGCCAGCTCTGCCTTTGCTGTTTTATTACTTGCTGGAATCGGCTGGCGGTTGATTGGTGGGTTATTTCTTTCTGCTGTCATTAGTACTCCCGTGTTATGGCACTTTATGCATCAATACCAGAAAGATCGTGTATTAACCTTTTTAAGCCCCGAGCGCGACCCCTTAGGCACCGGCTACCATATCATTCAATCTAAAATTGCAATCGGCTCTGGCGGCGTATTTGGTAAAGGCTGGTTGAATGGCACACAATCACATCTCTCCTTTTTACCGGCTCATTCCACAGATTTTATCTTTGCTGTCAGTGGGGAAGAGCTTGGAATGATCGGCTGCATCTTTATTTTGCTCGTTTTTTTGCTGATCTTTTTACGCTGCCTCTATATCAGCACCCAGGCACAAGATACCTTTTCGCGCTTGCTTGCAGGTAGTTTTAGCATTACATTTATACTATCCGCGCTAGTTAATATTGGTATGGTCATTGGCATTCTACCCGTTGTTGGAATACCCTTACCATTAATCAGTTATGGTGGTACGTCAATGGTGACGACCATGGTTGGATTTGGCATGATTATGTCAGTACACACCCATAAGAAATTATGGTCTAGTTAAACCGCAGAAAATGCAAAGGAGTTAATTTATATGGACATTAAAAGAAACACATTCACATTGGCTTTAGTATCAGCAACCCTCCTTGTAGCCACTTCTACATTAGCAAACACACCTGCCGTAATAGCAGGAAAGCCACAAACTCCTATTGTAAAGACACACACGCTTTCCACAGCTGAGAAAGCCTATATCAATAAGGTAGTAAAAAAATACGGGCTCAACAAACAACGTATCACACATTATCTAGAACGCGCACAATACCTACCCAGCGTGATCACACAAATTACCAGCCCATTCGAGAAAAAGCCCTGGAGCTATTATCACCACTATTTTATTACGCCAAAACGTATAGAGCTTGGTGTCGCATACTGGAAGCAACACAAAAAAACCTTAACTGCTGTTGCTAAAAAATATGGTGTTGACCCTAGCATTATCGTCGCTATCATTGGTATTGAAACTTTGTATGGAACACATACTGGCAGATACAATGAACTTAGCGCATTAAGTACCCTTGCCTTCCACTACAAACCTCGCGCTAAGTTTTTCACAAAAGAACTCACTCAGTATTTATTATTAACTCGCAGTGAAAAACTACCCACACTCAAACTCAAAGGTTCGTATGCTGGCGCCTTGGGTATTCCTCAATTTATGCCAAGCAGCTATCGTTATTACGGCGTTAAATTTAGTTATAATAAAAGTGTAAACTTATTAACAGACCATCAAGATGCAATCGCATCTGTCGCCAACTATCTTAAAAAAGAAGG
>JAJFJO010000402.1 GCA_021774015.1 Gammaproteobacteria bacterium | reverse complement strand
AAACTTTGCGTCATAGCGATTTTTTAACAGTGCATGTGCCGCTTATCGAACCCACTAAACACTTGATCAACGAAAAACGCATTAACTTAATGCCGAATGGTGCAGTAATAATAAACTTGGCACGCGATGGCATTGTCGATAACGACGCATTATTAAAAGCATTGGATAGCGGAAAACTTCGTTATTACGTTTGCGATTTCCCCAACAAAGAATTTCAGCATCACCCCCAAGTTATTTGTTTGCCACACTTAGGAGCTTCAACCAAAGAAGCCGAAGAAAACTGCGCGGTTATGGTGGCGCAACAAATACAAAGCTATCTGGAGCATGGGCATATAAAAAATTCAGTAAATTTTCCTGAAGTAAAAATGCCACGCACAGAGGGCTATCGTTTAGCAGTCATTAACAGCAATGTCCCCAACATGGTCGCTCAGATATCGCAAGTTTTATCCAATGCGAATATTAATATTATCGATATGATCAATAAATCTCGTGATGATATTGCATACACCCTTATCGACATTAATGAAGAGGCTAGTCAAAATTTACTTGATCAATTAACTCGTATCGAAGGGGTGATAAGGGTTCGGGCAGTTTGATAAAAAACGGCTGTCAAACCACGAAAAAACCCACTAATTGATAAAATCTATCATTTACACTAAACCAACCAACCTGTTGAATATCCTAAAGAACTCAAACTTTTATAGTTTCTTATTGCACAAACTCCAATCTTACCCCTACCAAGCCGACCATAAAATATAAAAAGACACCTATAATTTGAATATACAGTGTGATAATAGGAAAAGAGTATGCCGAAATCAACCGAAGATAGCGCATATAAAAATTTCACAATAATAAATGAAGCGACTAGAGTTACAATCAAGATTCGCTGCCATTATCGTGCAGAACTAGTTAAACCCTACCTCCAAGCGGCACTTAACAGACTTAAAAAAATTCTACGGGATACACATGCAACTGCAGGCTTGTCTGATGATCAAGACTCTGGCGCAGGTTTATCTACAGATGAGCTTGGGATAATCACCTTAAATGAGAATGAAATTTTAATCGATTTACTTTCTTCGCTCGCTCAAATACTAGATAACCTCTTAATACCTCACTTAAGTAAAGCATTGCCAGAAATAGCGCCGAGGAAATATAACGGCAGAAAATCAATAGAAGCTTACCAACAATTTATGCAAAGGCTACTTCAAGATCCAGATAGATGTAGATCTATATTAGACGAAATCAGAGACACAAGACCCGGCAGACAATCTGCATCTAGTGGGGGTTATTTAGCTGTAGAGAAATTACATGTCGATGCAGCCGCAGCCGCTGCTATGGCTGCAGGTAGTGATACTCAAATTCCTGACCACAATGATCGGTTAATGCGAATCACCAATTTATTTTGCAACAATATAATACGAGTTTTACGACGCATACAAAATAATTCAAAAAAATTATCAGATGCCTTTTTTGATGGTAACACGTCTGAAATAACCCTCACCCATATTCATGGCTCCAATGCAGACCGACATCGTTTTGGTCAAATCGTTTTAATTTTAACTCTTATCCAAGAAGAAAAGACAAGACGAGTGCTATACAAACCTACACCTCATGTTGCCAATGCATTACTTGCTGGAAATATAAAAAAATTAGCAGTACTTGATAAAAGATTCAAAGGCCAAGAGAGTCTTGTTGAAATTCTAAACTCAGGAACCGATACAGTAAAAATACCCACCTACCTAGTCATTCCATGCAGTGATGACCCTGCAGAATATGTCAACCTGTATGATCACACCGAAGAAGATGAAGCAATAGCTGGGGCCGCCGCAGGAGGAGCTGCAGGAGCGGGGGCTGCCGCAGCTGCAGAATCAAGTAGAGACTTTAGAAACAGGCACACTATCGATGCTGAGTACGCCTTTGTTGAATTTCTTGAACACCATCCTTCGATCGAGTTTGATTTTTATGCAGCTGCATGGGAGGCTTATAGAGATGCGCCTATTGACAAAGTGGAAGATGGTTACCAGCTTAGCGAGCAAATTCTCTTAAGGCAAAAGAAATCACAAGGGCAAGCACTAGATATTGTTTGCTCCAGTCCTCAACGGCAATGTGACTATTTTACCGAAGATACTGAGAAGTTAAGATATTTTGGTGAAGCGTGGGGCAAGCTGGTTGCTTTAATTAATCTTGTTAATATGGGCGACATGCATTATGACAACGTCATTGTTAGGCAACTACTGCCTGTCATTGTCGACCCAGAAGTATGGTGTATATTTCAGAAATTAGACCTTGCGTCTACTCTACTAGGTATATCTGGATCAAGCGCCCTTTCAACTATTGGTGAAAACAGCGAATCTGAAACTGTATTGTTTGGTATTTATGGAAACTGTCGAATACCTTCTCACGATCAAGGAAAAAATACATTATTCACAAAAAAAAACGGTCAATACATACCTTACCAGCCCGATCGTAAAGATTTTATACGAGGTTATAGATTAGCCTTACAAACTATTAGACAAAAACATAAAAAAATACAAGCATGGTTGCAATCGCCCTTACTCCATAGTGGTTTTTTTCGTGTTATACCAGCACCTACCGGTCTTTTAAATGAGTATTTGCAAGCTGTATTCTCTACAAGAAAAACAATGTCCTTATTTGAGAAATTATTTGAAAATGAACGAAGACAACTCCTACATGCCACACCTGAACCCATCAAACCTGTTGAATTCTATGAATTTTCCACACCACCCCCACCCCGTAGAAATGCGATCTATTCTAAAACCATACTCCCTTATATATTTAGAGAAGCTAAAACTGCTTCATTAGCACAGTTTTTTGGTCAGCTAAATCAAACTCAACTATTAACGGGTGAAGGAGAAGTCGTGCCAATACCTCAAGCAGGCCAGGGTGAAATTGCATTGAGGCACCATTATTTTCCTGAAGTACCACTGAAGTTTCTCTTAAGGCGACTTGAGTATATGCAAAGCTATCCAGACATATTAATCAGCGATATGGCACGAGAATATCAAATTCTCTTTGAAAAAGTCACAGGTGAAATATCAGCATACTGTATAGATATGCTACCCCTAGAAAGCAGTTTGACTAGCTCTCAAGATACTAGAAGTATAGCAGGCGCAGCAGGCGCAGCAGGCGCAGCAGGCGCAGCAGGCGCAGCAGGCGCAGCAGGCGCAGCAGGCGCAGCAGGCGCAGCAGGCGCAGCAGGCGCAGCAGGCGCAGCAGGCGCAGCAGG
>JAJFJO010000401.1 GCA_021774015.1 Gammaproteobacteria bacterium | reverse complement strand
TGGTTGCGCAGCAATGTGGTTTGGGTGTTGGTGAGTTTATTTGGTCTGGGGGTGATTGTCATATTTATGATAATCACTTTGAGCAAGTAGAAGAGCAACTATCTCGAACGCCAGGCCAGTTACCGCAGCTGCAGATCAAACGCAAGCCAGATAGTTTATTCGAATACCAGTTTGAAGATTTTGAGTTTTTAAACTACCAACCACAGCCTAATATCAAGGCGCCGATAGCGGTGTAGTTATGTGGCAATAGTGGCATCGTGGATAGGATACAAAAAAGCCAGGCAATGCCTGGCTTTTTTCTGCAAAACAATAAAACTTACCGAATCGCGCTCATGCCCTTTAAGACCAACAGTGCTTCATACAACTGATAATCATCTTTAGCTAGTTTTAGTTCTGCTATACGTTGTTTTCGTAGAGCCTCTAAACGCTGTTCTTCACCTTGCATATCGCCATTTTGCAAATGATTTTGAAAGTCAGACTCATCAACATCGATTAAACTTTTGATTTTCTTACTGCTTACTTCAAGGTTAGGCACTAAGACATTAGGTTCAATACCTCTAGCCTGAATAACGCGACCTGCTGGCGTGTGGTATAACGCAGTTGTTAATTTAATCGCGCCATCTTGGTTGATTGGGAATACGGTTTGTACAGAGCCTTTACCAAAGCTGCGTGTACCCATAATAACCGCACGATTATAATCTTGCAGTGCACCCGCTACAATTTCTGAAGCAGACGCAGACCCACCATTAATCAGCACAATCATAGGTAAGCCATTTAAAATATCACCTGGGTGCATTTTGAATTTGATGTCTGAACCTTTGAGGCGCCCTTTGGTATACACTAATAAATCTTTATAGCGAGTAATTTTTTTCGAATTTAAAAAAGTATCAGCAACTTTAGCACTTTCATCTAACAGGCCACCTGGGTTGCTACGCAAGTCTAGGATTAAACCCTTTAGTTTGCCATTCGCTTTTGCTTTTAATACATTAATCGCGCGGCGCAGTTTCTTCTCAACAGGCCCTTGGAAAAAAGTAATGCGGACATAACCGTAACTATTTTCCAACATTTTGCTTTTAACGGACACCAAATGAATCACGTTGCGTATCACACCAATCTTCATCGGCTTTTCTGTGCCTTTGCGAACGATGGTAAGATTAACGACAGTACCTTTTTTGCCTTTGATGTGTTTTATAGCTTCTCTCAGTGTCATGTTTTGCACGAGTTTGCCATCGACTTTAATAATTAAATCGCCTGACTTAATGCCTGATTTGGAAGCGGGGGTGCCTTCTAGTGGTGCGATGACTTTAAGTGCGCCATTTTGGGTGGTGAGTTCAACACCAATGCCGACAAATTGGCCTGAAACGGTTGTTCTTAAATCACGTAATTCACTTTTATCGAGAAACGAAGAATGTGGATCAAGACGAGATACCATGCCACGAATCGCGTTGTTGAATAATTTACTGTCTGGTACGCTCTTGATGTAATATCTTTTGATGATGGCAATCGAGCTTACAAAACGTTTGATGTCCTGACTTGGCAAGCGTTGGATCTTCTTGCTGCTAGCTGTGGTGCCAAAGGCGACCGTATTTGCATTATTGTTTGCCGCTTGAGTGACGGGACAAATACTTAACCCCACCAAAGTGCCTACAATTAAAACTCCATTTACTAATTTACGCACTAACATACTATTTTCTCCTATCGACACCACCGGCTTGGGTTAAGTGGTCTCGCATTATGTCGTATTGCAAAATATAAAGCAGGTCGCTTATATCCCCCAGTTTCTCCTACAGAAGCAATTAAATCGCCCTTATGGACTACATCACCTGCCTTCTTATAAAGGTACTGATTGCGTCCATACAGCGTCATATAGCCGTTTCCATGGCTAATGATGAGTAATAGTCCGTACCCGGACATCCATTTTGAGAAAACGACCTTACCATTTGCAATAGCGCGGACAGCTCTTCCCTGAGGTGCTTTAATCAGTACACCTCCCCATGTTAACTCGCTTTGCTCGATATTGGTACCGAAATAGTTGAGCAGCCGACCTTTGGCGGGCCATTGTAATCGGCCTCGCAGTTTTCTAAAATTTTGCGATTGATACGATTGCGCTTGAGAGGCGCGTTCAAGAGCGATAACCGTTTGCTCCAGTCGCTGCTTGTTGCTCAATAAAACAGACAACCTCTGACCTTTGTTTTTTATATTGCGATTGAGTGTGATGAGCAAGTGTTTACGATTTTGGTGCAATGATTTCAAATCACTGCGTTGTTGAGTTTGTTCTAGTTTCAATGCGACCAATCGAGCATATTTTGTTTTAATTTGCTGCTGGTAGTGCTTTAAATTATCTATCGTATTTTGCAAAGCGGTGATCGCTTCTACGTGTTGAGCGCTGATATATTTATAGTAAGTGAGTATACGGCTGAGTGTGTTTGGGTTTTCTTGATTTAAGATGAGCTTCACATAAGGTTCTCGCCCGAGCATATAAGCAGTTCGCATTTGTTGGCGCAGCGTATATTCTTGTGAGTTGAGTTTATTTAAGGTGGCTCGTTTTTTTTGATTAAGTACGCGAAGCTGTTTTTGCACGGTTCGCAAATTGTGTTTTGTGCTGGAGAGGCTTTTCCCAACACGTGCAGTAGATATCTCAAGATTTTGTAAATTACGCTGTAATTGACTGCGTTTGGTACGTTCACGATTTAAATCTGCTTTGACATTAGCGATTTTGTGATTCAGTGCGCTCAATTTTTTTTTGTTGGGTGCGGTTGAGGCAATTGAATAAGGCGTGACAAAAAGTAGGATGCATAATGCGGGTATAGAGATTTTTTTCATGCGTGCTATTTTTTTTGTCGTCATTTTATCGCTTCTAGGTTGCATACTATTCGCTCAATGTAATTAATTGATGTCCTGTCATTTCTTTTGGTGGCTCTAGCCCCATTAAATATAACAGTGTTGGGGCCACGTCGTCGAGTGCACCTTGTTTTTTATTAAAATGCGCGGGTCGGCCAACATAAATAAGAGGAACTAAGTTCGTGGTATGAGCCGTGTGAGGTTGTCCCGTGTTTTCATCAAACATCAGTTCGACATTGCCATGATCTGCGGTGATTAAAGCCTCGCCGTTAACTTTGTGTAATGCATCAAGCACATCACTTATGCAGGAATCAATTACTGATACGGCTTTATTGGCTGCCTCAGTGATGCCTGTGTGTCCCACCATGTCGGGGTTGGCATAATTACAAACGATCAAGTCATATTGTTGTGATTCGATAGCGTCGACAAGCTGCTTGGTTAGCTCAATAGCGCTCATTTCTGGCTGTAAATCGTAAGTGGCAACTTTAGGGGAGGGGATGAGTTGGCGCTGTTCACGATCAAATGCAATTTCATTGCCGCCATTTAAAAAATAGGTGACGTGCGCATATTTTTCGGTTTCTGCAATGCGTAATTGATGTAACCCTCGGTGTGCAATAAATTCTCCTAATGTATTAGACAGTGTGAGTGCAGGGTAGGCAACGTCGGGAGTGAGCCCATGGGTATATTCAGTCAGTGTAATAAAGTAATTGATTTGAGGCCTTCGATTGCGTAGAAAACCATGAAAATCTTTTTCGGTGAGTGCACGTGATAACTGGCGAGCTCTATCAGCACGAAAATTCATGAAAATTACCACATCGCCATCTTCTATCATAACGGGTTTTTCATTGTCCGCATGGATGCTTGTCGCCAGCACAAACTCATCGTTTTCATCACGATGGTATGCCATCTCTAATGCGCTAACGGCATCTTCGGCATGGAAATCAGCAATGCCATCAGTAAGTAAGCAATAGGCTTTTTCAGTGCGATCCCAGCGTTGATCTCTATCCATCGCGTAATAGCGACCGATGACAGAAGCGATGTGTCCGCCAGGCAGGGTTTTATAGTGCTCTGTAAACTTCTCTAATGAGGGCTTAGCGGAACGAGGCGGCACATCGCGACCATCTAATATAGCGTGTAAATAACTTTTTGAGATACCATGTTCTGCAATCATATCGATGAGCGCCATAATATGAGATTCGTGGCTATGAACACCACCAGGCGAAACGAGACCGATAATATGAATGGCTTTGTCTGTCGCTTTTGCTTCTTCAATAGCTCGGGTGATGGTCGAATTTTGATAGAAATCCCCGGTCTGAATATCGGCATTAATACGGGTAAAGTCCTGCGGCACTTTGCGACCAGCGCCTAAATGTAGGTGGCCCACTTCGGAGTTGCCAATTTGTCCGTCGGGTAAACCCACCGCTTCGCCAGAAGCTTGAATGAGTGCATAAGGGCGCTCTTTATAGAGTGTGTCGAATGTCGGGGTGCTGGTGGTTTGAGTGGGGTTGTGCAGCTTAGCTTCGCTATAGCCCCAGCCATCGAGAATGATTAAAACCATAGGTTTAGGTGTTGTTGGCATGCGTATTCCATATGTCGAGTGAAATTAAGACGTTATTGTACTGTATTAAGGCGAGATGCTCTATCTAACAATAACCATATAATTGTTGTTGCTGTTCTCCGCTAGATCTTCTCGCTTGAAAACCGTATACTAGCTGTCATTTTTCATTTTAAGAACAGGGCTGCTATGAGCGACTTTTTACACTTTCTTCTTCGCCACTGGATACTCGTCAGTGTGTTTATCGTTTTGTTTGTAATGGTGGTTATTGAAGAAGCGCGCTCAAAAGGTTTAGGCGGCAAAGCATCTTTGAATCCACAGAAATTGACGCATATGATTAATCGTGAGGATGCATTTGTGCTTGATATTCGTGATGCGAATGCGTTTAAAGATGGTCATATTGTGGGTTCAACCAATATACAGCAAAGTACGGTTGAGCAAAATGTTAACAAGCTCAATAAGCACAAAAATCGACCTATTGTTGTGATCGACCCTAACGGCCAAAAAGCAGTGGGTGTTGTTAATATGTTGAATAAGGCGG
>JAJFJO010000041.1 GCA_021774015.1 Gammaproteobacteria bacterium | reverse complement strand
ACAATCACACACCCTAAGGTGAACAATACATAATTAGAAGAAGGTTCTGCAAACCACAACAAAGTAGCACTTATAATACAAAAAATAGTAAATAAGCCTAACCACGGTTTTCGTCGGCCCTCATAATCTGCAATAGCACCTAAAAGAGGACTAAGAAGTGCGATAATTAAACTAGCAAAACCAATGGCATCACCCCATTGCGAGGTCCCAACAATTTTATTCACAGCAATTTTTTGAGTGAAATAGGTCGCAAATACAAATGTGGTCACAATAGTTGGAAATGCAGAGTTCGCCCAATCAAACATCGCCCAAGCAATAATATGCCCAATATTGCCCTGTTTTTCAGCAGGAAAGCTATGAATGTCTTTATAATTACTAGGCATTAATTAATTCTTCTCCACAATGCTTTCCAATTTCTTGTCGAACCGTCGTTTTCAATTCATTAACCGCTTCCCAATCCTTACCCCCTGGTTTTATTGCAGAGCAAAAAGTGACGATAAGACGATTGGGTTGCAATAAAAATACATTGTTACCCCGCATAATTTGTCGCGAGCCGTTAATGGCCATAGGGACAATAGGGCTATCTGTTTCAGCTGCAATCTTAAATGCGCCCAGTTTGAAAGGGCGCAAACCTGAAGCATAACTAAAAGTACCTTCAGGGAAAATAGCAATTGAAGTACCTGCCGCTAAAGCATGAGTAAATGTATCAGCATCAGCGACACTTTGCGAGATGTCGAAACGCTCAACAAACAAATGTCCTAACTTGCGAACAAAAGCACCGATCAAAAAAGTGGTTGCAAGTTCTTGCTTGCTAATAATAGACACATGAGTTGGCAGTACCGCAATTAAAATAAGAGCATCAATATAACTTAGGTGGTTTGCACAATAAACCGCTGTCTGATTAGCCTCGGCACTTGTGGGGTTTACAACTTTTAAAGGGCAAAAAGCTAAACGAAAAATAACGCGACTCCAAGATTTAGCCATTTTACGTGCCGTTTTTTGCTTTGGAATCATCACTGTTAATAGTATCGGTATAATAAGGATTACAGCTAATACAAAAACATACAAAGAGTACAATAATTTACCTGAAAACTTAAACCACTTTAATAGCGTTGTATAGATACCCCTAGAATATAACTTCGTTAACTGCAACCAGAGTGGATTGCGGGGTTTAGCAATTTTACCGTCTATATAATCTTGCTTGCATGTTGACCGCCTTAATTTTCCACTCGATGTTTTTGGGACTGTCTTTGGTGGCACCAATACGATTTCATCGGGCGGTATGCCTAAAATATTAGTGACTTTGTCAAGAATGTTTGCTGTTATTTCTTGTTTAACGGCTCGTGATTTTTCAACGGTCTCTGCAACAATTACCAATTTTTCTGTACTCTTAGTTGTATCGTGAACACCAAACGCCACTACGCAACCTTTACGAACACCTTCTACTTGCCAAGTGACTTGTTCTATTTCTTCAGGATAGTAATTACGTCCCGCCTTGATAATTAAATCTTTTTTGCGACCGGTAATAAATAGCTCACCACCGATCAAGTAAGCAAGGTCACCTGTATCCCACCAACCATCGTGATATACAGCCGCCGTTGCTTCATTGTTGCGGTAATACCCTTCCATCGTAGAAGGTCCTTGGAATTGTAAATTTCCAACGTTTCGATCGGGCAGGGGATTGTTATCGTTATCAACCACACGAATCGCATGTCCCTTCAATGGCATGCCACAGCCTACAAACTCTAAAACATTTTTTGAATCTTTGCTAGCAGGCTGCGCTTTCAAGTTATCTTCTAGCGATTCACGCTTAATTGTATCGATTTTGATACCACGCCCAACCGGAGGAAACGTCAGAGCCACAGAAGATTCTGCCAACCCATATACTGGAAACATATTTTTTTCATCAAAACCATACGGTTTAAATCGTTTAATAAAACGCTTCAGTGTATTAGGGTTAACGGCTTCAGCTCCATTAAACGCCAGGCGCCAAGAACTTAAATCCAAACCTTCTAATGCAGCATCATCGATTTTGCGCACACATAGCTCATACGCGAAATTAGGCCCTGCTGAAATAGTGCCACGATGAGAATGAATCGCCCAGAGCCAGCGTTCAGGTCTATTTAAGAACGACAGTGGCGACATGATGGCAGTAGGGATGCCGTGATAAAAACCACCAAACCAAGCACCAATCAAACCCATATCGTGATATAAGGGCAACCAACTAATACACACATCTTTGGGTCGAATTTGAATTTCTTCACCATAAGCACGAATGTTCGCGAGCAAGTTACGATGCGAGAGCAACACACCTTTAGGTGCGCTGGTGCTGCCAGAGGTATACTGAATCATCGCCGCATCGTCATGTTGTATTTTTGCGTGAATGGGTTTCCCTTCACACTTACCCAAATCCTTGGTAGTTAGCACCGATTTCAAGCTAGGAATAAAAACACGCAACAAACGGCTCAATGCTTCTGCACGATGAAAAGTAATTAAGAAACGAACTTCTGCATTTTTTAAAATAGTTGCTTCACGAACAGCATATTCACCAATACGATCAGGACGAAAGGGCGGATAAATAGGTACGGGGACACCACCTGCCAACATAACCCCCATAAAGACATAGAAAAAATCCGCGGATGTTGGGAGCATAATAGCGACTGTCTCTGCCTGCTTTAAACCTAACTCAACTAATGCACAAGCCACTTTCTCTGCATTTGTGTATAAATCACCATAAGTAATTACACGTTCTTTGCCGCTTTCCTTTTGCAAATAGATGTGGGGTCGATCGGGGAGTTTCGTACCATAAAGTTCTAACACTTCAATCAGCGTTTGAGCCTGGCTTGGGTCAATTCGAACGGGCTCCAACTGTTGATGGATGGTGTGAGAGGCGGCTTCCTGCGGCTTAGCAAAACGCAGGGCGGTTGCAATGTCCCTTAAGGTTTCTGCTTCAGCAATAACACTATCCGGTAATTGCACATCATATTGCTTTTCAATTCGGTGAATTAGCTCAACCCGGCCTAAACTATCGACACTCAGATCTCGATCTAGGTGGGTATCGAGGGTGATGTTGTGAGTTGCGCGCTGTATGTCAAGTTCGGTTAAAAACTGCTGAACAACGGCAATAATAGCCGCTTCCTGTTTTGACAAATCATCTTCCATAATAAAATCACTTATTCCATTTTCCCTCTATTCGGAGGTTTCTTTTGAATTATCTCGCATTATTTTAATTAACACACCGTAAAGTGGGTGACCAATATAATTGAGTTCCTTACTCCTCATGCGTCGGCTTTGCAAAAGATGGAAATAAATATTTTTTTGATTAATATTGCTAAAGTAATTTGTATTCGACAAGGCTGCTATTTGCGATGCTGGTGCTGCAAAATATAAGTTGAAACGAGCGGTTAGATAGCGCTTCACACTGATAGTCACTGTGCCGTTAACTTGCCACGGAGCGCCATTTGCATATTGTGATTTCATCAGTGATGTATTATTTGCTATTGCCTGAGCACCATCCGGCTGACCACCAAAAATATGTATAGGCACAGCATTTTTAGCACTCAATACTTTTTGCTTCCAAGCAAGATGTAAGATTACATGGTAATTGGGGTTTTTATTTAAGCGAGCCACGTCATTATTCAAAATATAATCTTTATTAGGTAATAATACGATGTTGGAATCAGCAGACGCTGTTGTACTAGCGTTATTTAATTGAAAGAAATTATTGGTCATAAAATTTCCCGGGGTGATTTGAGGCCACTGCTCCGAATTAACTCCCTTCGGCGTAATATGGGAAAACACAACGAGCTCTATTTTAAACCATTTTCCAACAAACCCTTCTGCAGCTATTGCGCCAGGAAAAAATGCAAAAAAAGTAAAAAGAATTAAGATCCGTCTAGTCATTTTTTTTCTCAATGTTATAAAAGCAGGTGTTAATTGCGTTCACGATAATGGCCCAAATGCTTTTCATGCTTCCGACACCTTTTTCATGGAATCCAATTATATCTTTTTATGGCCCTAGGTACTAGTTCCATCAAGCTTTACATAAGCCAATACCCCATGTAGGGTTATATGACTCAGTCAAGGAACCAAAAATAACCATGGATGTATTACTGCATCAATCCGCCACTAAAATGGCTGAAGCCATACGTTGTAAAGACATTTCTGCCGTTGAACTGCTGACGGCTGTTGTAGCGGCCATTGAAAAATACAACCCTTCGATCAATGCAGTCGTACAACTGGATACTGAGCGCGCTATGCAGCAAGCTCAACGCATGGATGATATGTTAGCCAAAGGTTTGTTGTTAGGTCCATTCCATGGCGTACCTTTTACTGTTAAAGATGTCTACAACACAGAAGGTATCATCACGAGCTTAGGCACTTTGGGTTTGCGTGAGCATGTGCCAACACATGATGCAACACTGATACAACGTTTAAAAACTGCTGGCGGCATACTAGTTGGAAAGACGAATGTTCCAGAGTTATGCACAGCAGCTGAAACAACCAACCTTGTCTATGGAACAACAAACAATCCCTACGACCTCAAACGAACTCCCGGCGGCAGCAGCGGTGGGGAAGCAGCTATTATTGCTACAGGAGCATCACCATTTGGAATAGGCAGCGACCTGGGTGGCAGCCTGCGTATTCCAGCTCACTACTGTGGCATTGCCACCATCAGGCCAACGATCGGCAGAGTCGCATGTGCTTTAGATATAAAAGGCAACTCCCAATACGGCATTAGAACGGCCGCTGAGGCAAGGCTGGCTGTTGATGGGCCTATGTCGCGTCATGTGGAAGATCTGCTGCCTTTATTAGGACTTATTTCAGGATCTGATGGCATCGACCCACACGCTGAAGATGTGCCGCTAAGAAATAGCCACGATATTGATATTGAGCAGTTAAACATTGGTTATTTTCTAGATAATGGCGTTGTTACCCCCAATTTGGACATCACTCATAGCATTCAAAATGCTGTTAACTCATTAACCGATAACGGCGTAAAAATAACTGAAGCACAACCAACATTCATGCACGAAGTCGCGGAGGTTATTGTTCAGCTGTTTGCCGCAACCCAGGCGGCACAAACACTTGAGGCGGCTTTGCTTGCATTCAACACAAAACAACCCTCCGACTTATTACACAAATATCTTGATCGTTTACGGCGTGAAGCATCACAACACCACGATCTTAATTTTGCGTGGGCTGCTTGGGATTATTATCGCAGCAATGTAGTTCAATATATGCATCCTTACGATGCGATTGTCTGCCCGGTTTTGCCGTTCACTGCACTAAAACATGATGAATCTATTTGGGACGATGCACATTATCCTGCACTGAGTTATTGCCTGGGTTTTAGCTTGCACAAATGTCCAATTGCCACAGTGAGAGTTGGGGAGGATAAACACGGTCTACCGATTGGAGTTCAGATCGTTACGAAACCCTGGCGCGAAGATATCGCTATTGCGGTAGCCAAGCGACTCGAAGACAATTGCGGTGGCTGGAAAAGTCCGTATAATCAATGAGATAAAAAAGGTCTAAACTTGCCCAACTTGACAGTTAACTCCTGACACTGCAAAATGTTGAACTTTTGGATGGTACGCAAAAAGCAGATGCAGATAAATCTTAGCCAGAAATTAGAAAATAAGAAGTGGTACCCCTGGCTGATACTCACACTGTCTGGTCTCTACATGATGTATAAATACATCCTGCAAATTTACCCCAGTATCATGCCTGACCAACTCATGAGTGAATTTCATATTGGCGCTTCAGGTTTGGGCAATCTTGCTGCTTCATTTTTCTACTCTTACCTTGTTATACAGCTATTTGCTGGTATTTTAATTGATAAATACGGTATGAAACTGATCGTTCCCACTGCCATTTTTCTTGGTACATCAGGCGCTGCATTATTTGCATATTCAAATACTGTTTGGTTTGCTGACCTTAATCGCGCACTCATGGGTATTGCTGCTGCCTTTGCAACAGTATGCTATTTAAAAAATGTAGCAGTCTGGTTTCCACCAGAAAAATTTGCCTTTTTGGCAGGGTTGATCACATGGTCAGTTATGTTTGGCGCTGTATTTGGCGAGGCGCCTTTAGCTGTCGTAATAAGCTATGCGGGTTGGCGTAATGCTGTACTTGTTTGCTCAATACTGGGATTGATTATCGGTTTAGCCTTTTTATTCTTTATTACCGATAAACACCCGCAGACGGTAGACCATAACCATATTAAGGGTAAAGTCAATTTAAAAAATATTAAAGCTATTTTCAAAGACAAGCAAAATTGGTTAGTAATGCTGAATAGCGGTTAGGCATTTGCCCCACTAGCGGTGTTTGGCGGTTTATGGGGAAATCCTTTTTTAATGCGCGCCTATGATTTTTCAATAATAGAAGCAGCAAAACTTATTTCAATCGCATTTATTGGTTTTGCCCTAGGTGGTCCACTGTTGGGTTTTTTATCTGATCGCTATAAAAAACGTATCCCTATTATGCGTGCGGGTGTTGTACTTTCTTTAGTATCAATCTTACTTACTGTTTATGTAAATCATATTTCGTACTCCTTACTTGCCATACTGTTATTTTTATTTGGTTTTGGAACCTCTGCATTTATGATGGGTTTTGCCGTCGCTAAAGAGTCAAATCCTATTTTTCTTGCTGCTATAGTCGTGTCTATTATCAATAGCGGTGATGCTTTTTTTGGTGCGGTGTCAGAACCCTTGGTTGGAAAATTTCTTGATTTAGGTTGGCAAGGCGCCACTTCAAATGGCGCTCGTGTGTTTTCTCTGCATAATTATCATGTGGCTTTATCCGTTTTGCCAATATTCCTAACCACCGCCCTTATCTTATTATTTATTATCAAAGAGCCTGCTCACA
>JAJFJO010000005.1 GCA_021774015.1 Gammaproteobacteria bacterium | reverse complement strand
GCGGCTTCTAATTTGAAACTGCAAATAGTCTTAACGATAAAAACTACTCAGCCTGAACACTATTAAACTGCTGCTGCAAGCTTGCTTTCTGGCTTTGCAACTCAGCGTTTTGATTTTGCAAACCTTCGATCTCACGACGCAGTTGACGAATACGCCCTCTAATTTGACGGCGCTCACCATAAGCAAACGGACGACCCGCAGAATTATCCAACCTATTATTCAGTGTATTAATCTCACCGCGCTTGCTATTCATCAGTGCATTATTAGCACCAACTTGATCATTCAACGATTTAATCTGAGATTCAATATTTACCTCTGTGCCAAGGATTCTTGCACCACGCACATATGCATTGCGGAATGCAACACCTTGACCACCCGTACAAAAATTTGGCATTGGCCTGCCCGCACGACCTAAATTGTAACCGGTAGACGGTGTGCAGTAAGCACGAAGACCACGACGCCATGCATTTTTAAAACTGCCTGCCAAGTCAATTGGACAAATATCTGCAGGCACCTGACCTTGTGTACCTAGTTGGTAACCATTTTTTGGGTTGCAATACTGACGCGCACCCGCCTTCCAACCTTGACGATATTTGCTTGTATTCACTGTTAATTTGAATTTCGCACAGTCACTAATAGCTGATGATAAATCGCGCTGCGGCTTACCATGCAAAGCATCATTATAACCCACTTGATACCAGTTCATTGTTTTACACTGCTGCATCGTTAGATGTGGCATACATCCACCCAACACTAATGCAACAACTCCAAAGCCAAAAAAAGCTAATACTTTACTCAAGTTGCTCACCACTCTTTCCTCACTATGTATTGATTAAAAAATGAGCAGGTCAATCCTGCTGACACTACTGGAGACTATCATGGAAATTCAACCTGTCAAATAGATTTACAATTCTCCACAAGCTCAACCCGACTAAAACTACTGCCCACACGTACTGCTTAGCAATAAGGAGTGCTACACGCTTGCAAACCGCTCATCTTGTACTATCTTTATTGGTAACCAAGCCATTATACGGAGATATTATGCCAAAAGATCAAAAATCCCCTCTTCAAGTCATGCGTCACTCAAACAAATATTATGCTCTAGGGCTTGCTTGTGAGGTTTTGCGAGGGCAGCTGCCCTTTTCTGATTATAAATTTGGGCAGTTTAGCAGCACCTTGCTTGGTCAGCTCAAGCGCGAGCATTATTTATTTACTCGGCAGGATAAAAAATTGCTGGGGTATGCTGGTTGGGGATTAACAAATACTGAGATTGCAGAAAAAATGCTCTCTGAAAACTATACACCCACTTATGATGAGTGCTTAAGTGGCAGTTGCTGGCTAGGCTTAACTTTTTATGCAATTAATAAAGAAGTGTGTGATTTTCAAGCGCGGCAAATTCGTTTGCTTTATCCCAATCGTCATTTTTATTTTCGACGGGAGTACCCTAACCGACCACCGCGCATGATTAAAGTTTTTAACTTTTCAAAAATAAAGTAATGCCTGAAAAAAGCATCATATTATCGCTGAATCACATCGCATACGACAAAACAAAAATATATACCACCACCCCATTTATTTAGTTAACCCTGAAAAATCAGATTTTTAGATTTTGATTTCTTCCGGTTAAGCTGCCTTTCAGGAACCTTAAAGGCCGCAATCACTTTTTCTATTGAACACAAAAATAAAAAATAGCGCAAAAAAATAGTGATTATCATCAAAATCAATCGCAGGTTGTGGCCCACTGCACTGAGTAGTGCATTTAACTGGTCACCATGAGCGTGCGCCTTTATTGATTAATAGGGGTGTAATAAGAGAATTAAAAGAAAGGATATTTCTTATTTAATTAATTCTTTGAACATGATTACAGAAAAAGAACGCTACATCACTGAAGTCAAATGACACAGAATGCAGCCGTGCTTTTTCTACCTCATGTACTAAATATGAAAGAACCAGACTCTCAGCTAAACCTGATTGAATACCATCAATCATTGAGCCAACCTCTCATAAAACCCTCTTACAATTAAGTATAGGACATAATTTATTGTTTTTTGGTGGAATTTATAATTGTAAGCTATTGTTTATATTGATGTATGGTAATTTTTTTACTTTATATATAAATTATATGGCTATTTTAGGTGTTTCTTGCTGGTTGCCGAGGTGCTGTGTTAAAAGGTAGTTTAGAGTGCTTGGCGGATAATTTGGTAAAAAACGCGCTATTAACAAGCCAGCAGTTTCAAACCCGGCGCTTGGGTTCTTCGTATTAATACTCAGTTTTATCTAATATATTACAAATATCTATTGAATGAACAAAGTAGTCCTGATCAATAATACTTTGTGAAATATCATTAACATGAATGAGGACAGGTACGCAGGTATAATTCTTTGGGATACTCATGCGGCTTATTTTTTCTTTCACCTCTCGAACTATTTTCGCACTTAGTGCGCTCAAGCCAAATTTGATCTCACAAACAAAGAGTGTGTTATACTTTGTCTGAATAAGATAATCTATTTGGCAACCCTGCTGCTTAGTTGTCTTGCTTTGAAAAAAGGGATTATCGTTCACCACAACATTAGGGTCTATATTTAACGCGTTCAGAATTAAGTTTCTATTGTTAAGCACAAGATTTTCAAACTGTAGGCCAAGCACGGTATTCCAACCAGGTAAAATTTCTAATGTTATATCAGACAACCTATTTTTATCGATTTGATTTAAGCGCGACCTAATATATTTCAAATAAAATCTTAAATAATTATCTCTAAGACGATAATAGCTCATCTGAGAATCCATACCTGTTTTTATTTTCCAGGTGAAATCACGCTGGATAAATCCTGACAAAATCAGTTCACCTAATATCTCACTTAATGCACCGCTGCTTGGATAGTCAATACCTTTAGAAATAGACCGATAATCTGCCGAACCTTTCGACAAAAAATCAACGATTTTCAAGTAAACGTCACTCCGCTTTTCTAAAAATAAATCATGGAAAATTCTATCAAACTCTTCAACCAATAAACCCTCTTTTTTAAAGCATAATTTTTTTATATTGTCTATCGCTGACAAGTGAGGGTCTACCTGCTCTAGATACCAAGGCACACCACCCACCACCGCAAGTAAGAGTAACTTTTCATAGGAGGAATGCTCAAACCCTAGCCTTGATAGTAGTTGGTTGCAGTAATTTAACGGCAGCTCATCTAGCGTCATTTTTAACGTCACCCTGCCAAAATACCCTGTGCTACTCAAAATGTTTTTTTCTATCCATGCAGATACAGAGCCACATATAATTAAAATTAATTTTGGGTTGGTTTTATATAGTGTTTCCCAAGCAAAATGTAATTTACCCAAAAAGTCTGGATCTTTAGAACCCATCCATGTGATTTCATCTAATACTATAACAGCGTTACCTTTTTTAACACGTTCATACAGTAATAAAAACAGCTTACTCCAGTCATCTGTTCTAATTTCAGGTAACCCTGTTTGCTGCTGAATTTGATGTGCAAAATGGTCACGCTGCGATTGAGCAGTTGTTTTGCGATTAGGGGCCAACCCTACAAATCTAACTGCTTTTTTTCCTTTACAAAACTCAGTAATTAGCCTGCTTTTACCAATACGCCGCCGCCCCTTGATCACAACCAAACTCGCTGTTTTTCGCCTCACTAAACTCTCTAGCTCGGCCAACTCAGATTTTCTTCCGATAAATTTAGTGTGTTCCATATCGCTCTAACTTTCGCAAAATGATGA
>JAJFJO010000400.1 GCA_021774015.1 Gammaproteobacteria bacterium | reverse complement strand
TCAATCAAAGCATCAATTGCTTTATACATTTCATCAGCCTCTGATTTTGCGTGAATAGTTTGTTTGGGAACATTAACTTGTGCTTCAGCAATCTGTGATAGTTTATCAACGTTGAAAGTAACATGAATACTCGTGATATAGTCGCGATTGTTAGTGATTTTTTGTAGCTTTTTATCTGCGTATTCGCGTAATGCAGGGGTGATTTCGATATTGTGACCGGTGTATTGTGTTTGCATTATACTTTCCTCCTCAAACGATTTTAAAAAATTAGCAGGTCGGTAATTGTTCTATTCAAACTGCTACTGTAAATATCACATTCAATCTGAGAGTGATGTTTGTCATACCGTTGTCACCTTCAATAGAGGGTTTAGCGATATAAACACCATTATAAATCAAATTCCTCACCTAAATATACTTCACGGACCAATTTATTCGATAAAATATCGGTTGGTGCGCCTTTGGCAATAATATTACCATCACTAACGATATAAGCGCGGTGACAAATATCTAACGTTTCGCGCACATTGTGGTCAGTAATGAGCACGCCAATGCCGCGTTCACGCAATTGAGTGATAATTCTTTTAATATCGATGATGGAAATTGGATCAATACCTGCAAAAGGCTCATCTAATAAAATAAACTGAGGATCCATGGCAAGTGCGCGGGCGATTTCAACTCGCCGTGTTTCACCGCCCGATAGGCTAATAGCTAATATTTTACGCAAATGCTCTATATTAAATTCTTGTAATAGGCTGGTGAGCTTTTCTTCGCATTGGTTTTTATTTAAGTCTTTACGCAGCTGTAAAATAGCACGTATATTATCTTCTACACTGAGCTTGCGGAATATTGATTTTTCTTGTGGCAAATAACCAATGCCAAGACGTGCGCGTTGATGCATTGCCAGTTCAGTAATATTGTGATCACCTAAAAAAACTTGACCTTGGTCAGGGGATACTAGCCCAACAATCATATAAAAGCTTGTGGTTTTTCCTGCACCATTAGGCCCCAGCAAACCAACAATCTCGCCACTTTCAACAGACAGCGATACATCTTTTACTACGTTGCGTGATTTATACTGTTTCTGCAGGCTTTTTGTGCTAAGTGTGGGCATGTTATTTTCCTGTCGAGTGCTGCGGATTATAAAATTCTCTAGAGTGAGAGAGTAGTGTTAAGGTGCCTGTTTTTAAATTCGCTTGCATGCCTTTGCCTTTAACAACAGTTCCCGGCTTGATGATGGTGACTTGTTGTTGTGTGGTCGCAATTGACGTTTTAGGGTGGTAGGTCAGTTGTGATGTCGTAATGGTGGTTCCGGGGTGGCTGTGTTTGTTGGGTTGTTGAAGTAACACATGCCCCCATAGGTGAACGGTATCTTTATTTGGCTGGCCGGACCCATGGTCTGCTGTAATGTGCCAAGGAACATTTTTCTGTGTATAGGTAACTAAGCTGGGTTTATCAAAATGAAATGTGTTGATCTTTGCATAGTGTTGCATAGTGGCAAAGTGCATTCGACTACTTATTTTTCCTTGATTGTTATATTCAATATAATTCACATTGTTCATGTATGCATCAAGAACGTGTTTTTTTTGCTGAGGTTGATTGAAGCCAAAATTGCTGAGCATAACAATTACGATACTTAATATAACCGTAGCTGTGAAACCAATGCTTACCCATAGGTTTGTTCGGCTCATTGTATGCTCTTTTGGCTTAAATAAATTAAATCGCATACTTCACGTACTGCCCCGTGGCCACCACATTTTTCTGTTTGTCCATGCGCGATTTTTTTGACTTCCGGTGTGGCATTATTAACTGCAATGCTAAGTCCAACGACTTGCATCACAGGAATATCAGGAAAATCGTCGCCGACATAAGCAATGTGTTGCGGCTCTATGTTTAAGTCTTGCCGTAGTTGATTAAAAGTATTTAGCTTGTCATGAATGCCCAGAAAAACGTGTTCAATAGCTAATTCATTTAAACGAGCTTGAACGGCTACACTTTTTCTGCCAGAAATAATAGCGACTTTAATTCCAGATTGTTGCAAACGTTTAATGCCAGCGCCATCATGCACGTGAAAGCATTTGCATTCTTCACCGGTCGCATTTAATAAGATACTACCGTCAGTTAACACACCATCGACATCTAAGATAAGTAGTTTGATGGTTTTTGCAATATCAACAAATTCTTGCATGGATTAAGCAACTCCTGCACGAAGTAAATCGTGCATGTGAACAACGCCCATTGTTGCACGTTGCTCATTTACAACGACGAGTGACGTAATTTTATTGTCTTCCATAATTTTCAGAGCTTCCGCTGCCAGTGTTTTAGGTTTAATAGTGATGCAATTTTCTGTCATGACCTTGTTAATGGGTGTGTTACGCACATCAAAACCTTGGTCTAACGTACGGCGCAAATCACCATCGGTATAAATTCCAAGAAGCTTCTTATTGTCATCCATTATGGTTGTCATTCCTAGGCTTTTCTTGGTGATTTCAATCAGCGCGTCATCCAGTGTACTGTCAATGTGGACAGTTGGAATCTCATCCCCTATATGCATCAGCTGATCAATGTGCAGTAGAAGACGCTTGCCCAATGTGCCGCCGGGGTGAAACAGTGCGAAGTCGTCAGAGGTAAAGCCGCGCGCTTCAAGCAATGCAATCGCTAGGGCATCACCCATAACCAAGGTCGCTGTTGTGCTTGAAGTGGGGGCCAAACCGAGAGGGCAGGCTTCTTTCTCAACGCTAACATCGAGGTTTATATCAGCAGATTTAGCAATTGTAGAGTCTGGGTTGCCGGATAGGGCGATCATGGGGATATTAAGTCGTTTGATGAGCGGGATAATGTTGATCAGCTCAGGGGTTTCTCCTGAATTAGAAATAGATAAGACAACATCTTGTGCGGTAAGCATGCCGAGGTCGCCATGTTGAGCTTCTCCTGGGTGGACAAAAAAAGCGGGGGTTCCAGTGCTGGCTAAGGTGGCTGCAATTTTGCTGCCGATATGACCAGACTTGCCCATACCCATAACGACAATTCTTCCTTTACAATCAATGAGTTGCTCGCAGGCGGCAGAAAATTTATCATCTATTCGCGATTCGAGGGCTTTGATAGCGGCGATTTCAGTGATGATAACAGCTCTGCCAAGATCACAATATTTTGTTTCTTTTGTCATTTTTACGCTCTTTCTTCTATTTTGAGTAGGCAGTGCATTCAGGTTTCGGTATTATATACTTCTAAACTGTTATTTGCCCAGAACTTATAGTGAGAAACTTAAGTGAACAACTTGATGAGGAAACATGGATAATTTAGTTGAGCTTAATCAAGTCTGCTTTGCGCGTGACACGGCTCCGATACTTAAGGGTGTCGATATCGTTATTCCTCGCAAAAGTTTGGTGGCTATTATGGGCCCAAGTGGCACGGGTAAAACGACGTTATTGCGCTTGATTGGTGGTGAGTTGAGACCTAAATCGGGTCATATTGCGATTGATGGCACCAACATTGCGGAGTTAAAGCATCGCGAGTTGTATCAGATGCGGCGTCGAATGGGTATCTTGTTTCAGCAGGGTGGCTTGTTCACCGATCTTAACGTCTATGAAAATGTTGCATTTCCCTTGCGTGAGCATACTAATTTACCGGATGACATGATTCATGATCTCGTGCTGTTGTACTTGCAGGCTGTTGGTTTGCGTGGAGCAGCGCAATTACGTATCGATCAACTGTCAGGAGGCATGGCGCGACGTGTTGCGCTAGCGCGTTCTGTGATATTGGGTCCAGATTTAATGCTATATGATGAGCCGTTTACGGGGCAGGATCCTATTATGCGTGGTGTGTTGTTAAAGCTTATTCGTGAGTTAAATGATGCGTTGGGTTTGACGTCTGTGATTGTATCGCACGATGTGCATGAAACGGCACAAATAGCCGATTATATGTATATCATTTCACAAGGGCTTGTCGTGGGTGAAGGCAAACCTGATGAGTTGCTCAACGATGATTTCCCTTATATTAAGCAATTTGTTAATGGTCTGCCTGATGGTGCGGTGTCGTTTCATTATCCGGCACAAACATTGCAAGAGGATTTACAGTTATGATCACACTAGTGCAACAACTAGGGCGCACAGGCCTGCGTTATTGCGGTCGCGTTGGGCGCTCTGGTTTTTTTATTATGACGACGGTGTTGCAAAAACCTCGTTGGAAGCAAGTGTGGCCGTTGCTATCGATACAATTATATCGTGTCGGGATTTTATCTTTGGCTATTATACTCATGTCTGGGCTATTTATTGGGATGGTTGTAGCGCTGCAGGGATTTCATACGTTGCAAAAATTTGGTGCTGAGCAACAGCTAGGGCAATTATTAGCACTGAGTGTGGTGCGTGAGTTGGGGCCGGTGGTTGCTGCTTTGTTATTTGCAGGACGCGCAGGTTCTGCGTTAACGGCAGAAATTGGTTTAATGCGCGCGACAGAACAAATTAGTAGTATGGAAATGATGGCAGTTGATCCGATGTGGCGAGTGATTGCGCCTCGTTTTTGGGCGGGTTTTATTTCGCTGCCAATCCTTGTTATTTTCTTTGATATTGTGGCTATTTATGGGGGCTCCTTAGTGGGCGTTGATTGGTTGGGTGTTGATCGAGGATCTTTAAGTTCTAACATGCAAGGTGCGGTTAGTTTTCGAGCAGACATTATCAGCGGCATTCTAAAAAGTGTCGGGTTTGGTTGTATTGTTAC
>JAJFJO010000399.1 GCA_021774015.1 Gammaproteobacteria bacterium | reverse complement strand
TATCGCAACTAATTATACTCGAAGTGGCGCGTTCTAGCTGATAAATAAGCTGTGCTAAAGAATTTCATTAAACGGATTTCGACCTTCACTTGCGTGTTCTTGCGCTTACAGAGGTAGAGGTGCTAGCCGCTATTTTTTTTGCGAAATAGCAAAAAAATAATTAGCAGCGCTGGTAAAATTATATCATTGTAGAAAATGGGGCCTGCATTTCCGGGCGCGAAGTTTCCAAGCTTGATCATCTGCATGATGTGCCCAAGCGCAGCACCCCATAAAAAACAGCTTGTGAAGATAGTTACTGCAATACGGTAGCTTCGGCTAGAGTGTAAACCAAATAAGCCAGATAGGCCCATACCGAGGTTGGCAACTGCGACTTCAAATTGAAATGGACTGACGGTCCAACCAATAGCGCTAGCGGCGAGCTCAGGGAAAAATGCATGCATGATAAATCCCCACAAGCCTGATAATCCAACAGCGAAAAACATTAGCTGTGTTAAAAAGATATCACTAGCAGAGCGTTCGGGGTCTTTTCTGCAAGACATAATGGCGATTAAAATAGCTGTTGCAGTCATTAGTATGGGGAAATTGCTGATAACAAATTTGATGAGAGAGGGGATAAATTGGTCCATGAGATTTCCTGTTTTGCTGAAGCAGGGCTAATTATACCTTAAAAAGCAGGGTGCTAATAAGGAATTCTATCTTAATTGTATTAATGGGCCTGCTAGGGTTCGGGTTCTGGATTAAGTCCGGGATAAGCTCTACGACCAAGGGATTATGAGTCGGCACGATAGAATCAACCGAACACATTAATTTATAACATTTTTTCAGGTTTTTATTTGTGTGATATTTTTGGCGTTTTTCCTATTTTTGGCTATTTTTATTATACAATTAACAAAATCACCTTATCTGCCATGCTGCCATGTCATAACGACACAATCCATATTGGACGTTGCCATAATCCATATTGGACGCTATAATTTTCCATATTAGACGATGTTACATTGCATCAGAGCCCCCTACAGGAGCCCCACATATGCCAGGCACTTATCCCAGACTACTCTCTGAACATATTAAAGTGGCAATGCGCGATACGCCAGTAGTCATGATAAACGGCCCAAGACAAGCAGGTAAAACAACATTAGCCAAGCAATTCGTACCAGGGATGCCTTACTACACTTTAGATGATCAGAATGTACTTCAAGCCGCCAAAAGTGACCCTGTTGGATTTATTCAACAAATGAAATTTGGCATTATTGATGAGATACAGCACGCCCCTGAATTACTAAAAGCCATTAAACTCGCGGTGGATGAAGATAGAATGCCGGGCAAATTTTTGCTCACGGGTTCAGCCAATCTACTTGCCATACCAAAATTAGGAGATAGTCTAGCTGGACGTATGGAAATATTGACATTGCTTCCATTATCTCAGGCAGAAATTCACGGTACCAAAAGCCAATTTTTGGTTTCTGCATTAGAGCAGCAGTGGCCACTTGCTTCACCGGGTGGGAAGCAATTTAATTATATTACAACGGCTCTTCAGGGTGGCTACCCTGAAATGCTCAGCCGTGAAAGTGCAAATCGTCGTTCCGCGTGGGCTAAGTCTTACACAAAAGCCATTGTTGAGCGCGACGTTAAAGATATATCCAACATCGAAAAACTTCTAGAAATGCCACTTTTATTGGATGCATTAGCAGAATACTCAGGGCAGTTAATTAACTATACTGCGATAGGCGGCCAATTAAAATTGGATACCAAAACAACGCAAAAATATGTAACGCTACTTGAGAATCTTTTTTTGGTATCGACGCTGCTCCCTTGGCACAAAAACACATTAAGTCGAATTATTAAAACACCAAAAATTCACTTTATGGATAGCGGCTTGTTAGCTTGTATAAGAAAGCTCAATGCAGATCGTATCAACAGGGACAAATCACTAGCGGGGCCACTACTAGAAACGTGGGTATTTAGTGAATTATTAAAAATGATTAGTGTAGACGAAAACGACTGGGGAATATTTCACTATCGTGATAAAGACAAAGTCGAAGTTGACTTTGTTCTTGAAACAGATGAAAAAAGAATTATTGGCATAGAAGTTAAAGCTGCTCACACTGTTTTTAAAAATGATTTTAATGGTTTGATTAAATTATCGAATCTAGCAAAAAACGATTTTATCACTGGAATTGTTTTGTATGCTGGCGATAAATGTTTATCATTTGGCAACAATCTTTGGGCTATTCCTCTTTCGTTTTTGCACTAAAAATTAAAAAGGCGGCATTCGAAACCAATAAACATTGACTGTCTCGTTTGTTAATTTGAGCAGTTTATCTCAAACGAATAAGTAAAACCAACACAATTAGTCTTGTACTCGCCGACCTGTTTAGTTGAATTAGTGTCATTACCAAGGGAAACTCTCATGTTGAATACTACCGATAAAATCATTAAACATAAAGTTGGACTCCTGAATTTAGCAGAAGAGCTATTTGAGTCACTATCATCTTGACCCTGGTGAGCGACTTCACTGCCTTCAAATCAGTTATTATAGTACAACGATCCAGGCGCCTCGACCCGAGTCAATTAGTTCAATTTAAAAGCCCTAATTGACCCATTCGATCCAATATGGTGTCCTTGGGTCGAAAAACTAAGTTTTATGGGGCGAATATGAAATATCCAGGACATGAATCTTCAAAGCTCGAATTCAAGAGTTCTATATCTAAAAATGACCAAATAATTAATACCATTATTGCCTTTTGTAATATGTATGGCGTAAAATTAATTATTGGTATCGATGATGAGCAAAATATTGTTGGGCTCCCCGAGAAAAAATCTCATGAAACAACGGAGTGGTTAAACGAAGCGATATACAGTGCATCTGCTCCACCGATTTTGCCACAAATCTACCAGCAACATCTCGATGACAAATATTTGGTAGTTGTTGATGTATCTGCTGGCATGCAAAAGCCTTATTACAAAAAATCGCTTGGAATGGAGGAAGGAACCTATATTCGATTGGGACGATCTACGCTAAAAGCTGATCTTGACATGATAGAAGAATTAAAACTTCAGGCACGAGGTAAGTCATATGATCAAACACCAGTTTATCATGCAAGTCGTGAAGATCTTGATGATCAGCGCATTAAGCTATTTTTCTCTGAGCGACGCAATGGTGCTAAAGCAACAATATCCGACGACATGCTAAGATCTTATGATATCTTAGTTGAGCAGCATGCACAGTTATATCCAACTGTTGCTGGACTACTTCTATTTAGTAAGGACCCCCAAAATTATCTAACAGAAAACTATACGCTCTGCAGTCATTTTTCTGGAATAAAAGGTAGAGAAGCCATTGCCAGCCAAGTTTGCAAAGGAACTCTGTTTGAGCAATTTGATGCGGCTTACGATTTTATTGTGAATCGATTACATAAAGCATACACGATAAAAGGCAAGCAACGTGAAGAAACTCTCGAAATACCGCCAGTTGCCATTCGCGAAGTTTTAATGAACGCACTTTTACATCGAAATTACCATTTAAAGGAACCTGTGAAAATAGCCGTTTATGATAATCGTTTGGAAATTTTTAGCCCTGGTGTTTTTCCCGGCGCAATTGATATTACACAACTTGATTCTGGTATTACTTACACAAGAAATGTTGCTGTTGCCAAAATTTTATGGGAATGTCGTTATATTGAAAAAATGGGATCTGGCTTCATTACTTTATTTGATAGTTGTGAAACAGCAGGTTTGGCGAAACCAGATATTATTGAAGGCACAAATTTTGTAAAAGCTATCATCTATCGAGAGCGAAAATCAGGAGAAATTTTAGATGATCATGCAAAAGTCATGGCCTTACTTAGACGCTTCGATGAAATCAGCCGCTCAGACATTGTCGAACAACTTAAAATACCAAAAACCACTGCGGGTAGAATTCTTAATGCTTTAATTTCATCTGGTAAACTAATAAGAATTGGTGAGGGTAGGAGCACTCGATATCGATTGCCTTGATTAATTCTTACCGACACGGGTTGCCAAACTCAACCCTGGATGAAGTAAGAAATAACGAGACAAAACGCAATGGTGGGTATCAGATTTATGGCCTCTTACTTTTAAAATGAAGCTTCAAGGTGCTAAAATTCCATGCCATCATGATTCGTGATATTTGTACCAGTGACCATGAAGATATTTGGGAGCACCGTTCTAATAGGTCCATGCGCCCAACAATTGTTTTGATTTTTCATGGTAGACCCCACTTTGCCTTGCACGATTACACAGGAATTACACCGACTTCATTTGCAGAAAAGAGATAACGAACGTAACGCTTTGATCTTATTAATGGGCCCAGTAGGACTCGAACCTACGACCAAGGGATTATGAGTCCCCTGCTCTAACCAACTGAGCTATGGGCCCGTAAAGGGTAGTGTACTCAAGATTGAATATTATTTCCATTCAATCCTGAGTTTCATCTTAAGTACCGTTTGTTAGCAAAAAGCCCCGTTAGTCTTCCGTTTCCAAGAAGCTCTGTAGCTTTTCAGCGCGGGTAGGGTGGCGTAACTTGCGTAGCGCTTTTGCTTCAATCTGACGGATACGTTCACGCGTCACATCAAACTGCTTGCCAACTTCTTCCAGTGTATGGTCTGTATTCATATCAATACCAAAACGCATGCGGAGAACCTTAGCTTCACGCGGTGTTAGCGATGATAGAATCTCTTGAGTCGCTTCTTTTAAGCCTTCGCCTGTTGCAAAGTCCACGGGAGCTTGTTGATTCACATCTTCAATAAAGTCACCCAGGTTAGAGTCTTCATCTTCACCAATCGGTGTTTCCATCGAAATAGGCTCTTTGGCAATTTTTAACACTTTACGCACTTTGTCTTCTGGCATTTCCATCCGCTTGCCGAGTTCTTCAGGTGTGGGTTCTTGCCCCGTTTCTTGTAAGATCTGGCGAGAGATACGGTTGAGCTTGTTAATGGTTTCGATCATATGCACAGGAATACGAATCGTGCGTGCCTGGTCGGCAATTGAGCGTGTGATCGCTTGTCGAATCCACCAGGTTGCGTAAGTAGAAAACTTATAACCACGGCGATATTCAAATTTATCAACCGCTTTCATTAAGCCAATGTTTCCCTCTTGAATGAGATCTAAAAATTGCAGGCCACGGTTTGTATATTTTTTTGCGATTGAAATAACCAAACGTAAGTTGGCTTCGATCATTTCTTTTTTCGCACGACGTGATTTGGCCTCACCAATAGACACACGACGATTAATTTCTTTAATCTCACTGATGGGGAGCTGACTTCTTTCTTCAATGAGCGCTAATTTTTTTTGTGCGCGAAGGATGTCGTTTCTAAATATTTCCAATTTTTCAGCTTGCTCCGGATTTTCTTCTTTGAACGTATTCAACCATTCCAAGTTCGATTCATTGCCTGGGAAAGAGGAAATGAACTGCTTGCGAGGAGCTTTTGCTTTAGTAAGACAGTACCGCATAATAGCCCGCTCTTGTTCGCGTGTGCTGCGTAGTAGGCCGCGCAATTTCATGGTTTGTTTTAAGAAAGGCTTAATAGAAAGTTTGAAGATAAAAAATTGTTCCGCCACTTTCTTTTCATGCTTTTTGGTCGTCTCGTGTTTTTTGCCGTATTTGCTAACAGCATTGACATATTTTTTTTGTAACTTGCGTAACTCGTCCATTTTTTCTTTTGTATAAACAGGGTCTGGACCGGTGTCAACAAATTCATCATCTTCTTCGCTATCTTTATTCTTGTCTTTATCTTTATCGTCTACCGCTTCACCATTGGTTTGTTGCGCTTCGGCGACTACTTTTGCTACTGGAGGTTTGGTGGCGATTTCATCATCAAAGAAGCCAGAAATTAAATCGCTTAAACGACCCTCATTCTCTACAATGCTATCGTAATCAGCGATAAAAGAGTCAACAACGACTGGGAACTGCACAAGAGCACCCATGACTTGTCGAATGCCATCTTCAATACGTTTGGCAATAACAATTTCGCCTTCGCGGGTAAGCAGCTCAACGCTACCCATTTCGCGCATATACATGCGAACCGGGTCTGTAGTGCGAGTTTCAGCAGCTTCCAGAACTTCAATAGCTTCTTCACTAATCTCAGCCTGGGCAGAGCTTTCTTCTAGGACAAGAGAGTCTGCATCAGGTGGTACCTCGTATACCTTAATACCCATTTCATTCAAGCGATCGATGATCGATTCCATTTGATTGGGATCGACAAGATCATTGGGTAACAGATTAAGAAGATCCTCGTGAATTAAAAAGCCTTTGCGCTTTGCCTCTACAAGCAAAGCATTGAAACCAGATTGTTGACCGCCAGCCATACGCCACCTCATTGTGAAGTTAATTAAGTAACATCTCGATCTCGCGACGGCCTGGTTTCTATTTTTAATAGTAGTGGCTTATCAATTATGCTAGATAATGCCTTGATTTTTGGCCGAAAGCAAAGCGCCATATACTACCCTTAATCGGTAGGTTGGTCAATAGTTGGAAGGTCAAAAAATAAACTTTATATCAATGAGTTAGGGTGGGTGGCTGGGTGTAGAAAAATGCTGGCTTTCTTATCGATCTTTCTCACGCCTTCTTAGCAAGCAACTCTGCTAACTGACGCTTCTCACTTGGGTTGAGTTCGCGTGTTTTAGCTTGCGTGATCAAGTGGTCTAGAGATTGCTTGCGAGATTGCATTTGCAGCCGTTCTAGTGTTGCCTGTAATGCGGATTCCAGTTCGTCTTTTTCAATGTGTAGTGGCTTTGAATAGAGCTCTGCGAGTTGTTGCTGCTCTTCTGGTGATTCCCATGTGGCTAATATTGAACCCATAGAGGCATTGGGAGTTTGCTGTAATAAAAGTATCAACTGGTGCAACTGTCGTTGATCAGTATCTTGAGTGTGAGAAAGAAAATCCGTATTACCCAGTGTGTTTGCCATAGCAGGATGTTGTAACAAAATAGCGATGGTAAGTTGTGCGGGATTCAGCATTTGTGTACGACGCTTGTGGGGAATGCTAGGTTTTTCTACCGCATAGGTCTGTTGTGGCTGCATGTTTTCTAGCGCATCGGGGCTCATGTCGAGTATGCTGGCTAAACGCTTATTCATTAATTGACGATAAATGCCTTGTGGCATGCTGTCGATATATTGTTTTGCTGATTTTGCCAAATGGGCACGCCCTTCAATACTATCTGGTGCGTGTTCACGTTGCAATCGAGTAAAAAATACTTTATCTAACGAGTGCGCGTGATCAATTAATTCTGCAAAGTCTGCGGTGCCAATCTCGCGTATTAAGCTATCAGGATCGTGGCCCTTGGGTAAAAATAAAAACTTAAAATGCACGCCATCGTTTAGCAAGGGCAGGGTGATGGTGAGTGCCTTCCATGCTGCATTATTACCGGCAGTATCTCCATCAAAACAAAATACCAGCTGGTTGCAGTAGCGTAGGAGTTTTTGTACGTGTTGGCGATTAACGGCAGTGCCCAAGGTGGCAACAGCATAATTAATATTATGCTGAAATAAAGCGATCACATCCATATAACCTTCAACAACGAGAACGCGTTGTACATCGCGGTGAGCTTGGCGTGTTTCATAGAGTCCGTAGAGCTCTTGGCTTTTATGGAATATCGGCGTTTCAGGGGAGTTTAGATATTTTGGTTGTTCATCACCAAAGCTGCGCCCGCCAAAACCGATGGTGCGGCCACGAATATCGCGAATAGGGAAAATAACTCTATTGCGAAAGCGATCATAATAACGTCCCGGATTTTTTTCGATGAGCATGCCGGCTTCGTTGAGTTTTTTGGTGTCTTCAGAGTTATTGTTAACAAGTTTAATTAAGCTATCCCATTCGTCTGGTGCAAACCCCAGCTGAAAGTGCTTGGCAATTTCTCCGCTGACACCGCGGTTTTTGAAGTAGTCGATAGCGAGCTTGGATTGTCGCAATTGTTGCTGATAGAAATGTTTTGCTTTATCCATTAAGGGGTAGAGTTCTTTGTAAGATTTAGATGGGCTAGCTTGGCTGCTATCTTCACGTGGCACTTCAAGGCCAAGTTGTGCGGCTAGATATTCAACAGCGTCAGGAAATTCCATGCGATCATAGCTGGTTAAAAAGCTAATCACATTCCCGCTCGCGCCACAACCAAAGCAATGATAAAACTGTTTAGTTTGGCTCACGCTAAATGACGGTGTTTTTTCATCATGAAAGGGGCAGCGAGCTAAGTGTGTGCTGCCTCGTTTGGTTAGCGTAACACGCGCACTGATGACCTCTACAATATCGGAGCGTGCAATCACATCTTGTATAAACGCTTTTGGAATAAGGCTCATTTTGTTTGACTGCTTTTAAATGTATTTTTTAGGGCTAAGACAGTGCAGCTTTAACTTTAGCGCTAACAGTGCCCATATCGGCACGACCTGCTAGCGATTGCTTTAATTGGCCCATCACTTTACCCAT
>JAJFJO010000398.1 GCA_021774015.1 Gammaproteobacteria bacterium | reverse complement strand
CCCAATTGACGGACATGACCTGCCCACACTATTGAGCACACTAAAAACGTTACGGCCTCTAAAGGGTGCTAAGTTATTGCATGTGATCACTAAAAAAGGCAAAGGTTACGCACCAGCAGAGGCAGCACAAATACAATATCATGCAGTAAAACCTGGATTTTACGATAAAGATAATAGCCAAAGTAATACGGAACTTGACTGCACACAGCGTGATACAACACCCACCTACTCACAAGTTTTTGGCGATTGGTTATGCGACACTGCCGCTATTGATAACCAACTTGTCGCCGTGACTCCTGCCATGTGTGAAGGCTCTGGCATGGTCGATTATGTCAAACAATTTCCCCAGCGTTATTTTGACGTAGCTATTGCAGAACAACATTGTGTGACATTTGCAGCGGGTCTTGCATGTGAAGGTAAAAAGCCTGTCGTTGCCATTTACTCAACGTTTTTACAACGCGCTTATGATCAACTGATTCATGATGTTGCTATCCAAAATCTTGATGTGACATTTGCCATTGACCGAGCGGGTAATGTTGGCGGTGATAATCCAACTCACACGGGTAACTTAGATCTTTCTTACCTACGCTGCGTGCCTAATATGATTGTGATGGCACCTGCTGATGAAAATGAATGCCATCAATTACTAAACACTGCTTATCAATATGAAGGCCCTGCCGCAGTGCGTTATCCGCGCGGCAAAGGCCCCGGCATTGCTATTGAAAGAAATAGCCAAACAGTACCCATTGGAACTGCCCTAAAAAAGCGTGCGGGAAAAGATGTGGCGATTTTAAGTTTTGGCAATATGTTAACTCCTGCTTTAAAGGCTGCTGAAATAATCAATGCCACTGTGATTAATATGCGTTTTATAAAGCCACTCGATGAAACTCTTATTCGTGACATCACACAAACGCATTCATTGATTGTGACGATAGAAGATAACGTTGTGATGGGTGGTGCTGGTTCTGCTGTGGGTGAATTTCTTGCGCGTGACAATATATCTATTTCATTATTGCAATTAGGTTTGCCCGATTATTATTTGGCTCACGGCGGGGTGAATGATATTTATGCGGAATGCGGCTTGAATGCAACCGGTATTGTACGTAGCATTCAACAGCGGCTGGCAGCGGTTGAGAAAACTCAAATGCAATTAGAAACCGTATAATAAATAGATCCCGGATACCAACTATTTGTAAGGCTCGCAAGCTCGCCAACAAATACTAAGTTCCGGGATGACACGCAGAGATAAGCTTGCGAGTGTTAGAAGGTCTTAATATCCGGGGTCCACTCCCCCACAAAATCATTTCTTAAATTTCAATGCGGCTGAATTAATACAGTAACGCAAACCCGTAGATTCTGGCGGGCCATCAGGAAATACATGACCTAAATGCGCACCGCATTCATGGCAAACCACTTCGGTACGCGAACGTCCAGGAATGGAATCGTCATCATGCTCTTCTAAGGTGTCATCGGTGTGTGGCTTGGAAAAACTCGGCCAACCACAACCAGCATTAAATTTATCATCGGACTTAAACAACACTGCTCCGCAACACACACAATGGTACTCACCATCCTCAAAACATTGATCATACTCGCCACTAAAAGGTGCTTCCGTGCCTTTCTCACGGGTAATTCGATATTGCTCTGGTGTTAATTCTTTTTGCCACTGCTCATCAGTTTTATTTATTTTTGACATGCTGCCCCCTTATTTTGCATGCTTAATAGAAGTGATAGGCACAACAATTTCACCCTGCTCACCAATACTCTGCGTGCTCATTTCACCTGGCGCCCAGGCATGCCCATGAATCACTTCAACTGTCGCAGGCAATAATGAACATTGCCGAAACTGTTCATACTGTTCACGCAGTGCATTCATCAAACCTTTACCCATCAAACCACGCCGCCTATCTTGGCGCGCATTCGTAGCACCCAAATATTTTAAGTCTTCAAATAAAAGCTCTAAAGAAGAATAGGTCACTCTAATTTTTTCCATATCCATTACTGGATCACTAAAGCCTGCTTGCAAACACTGATCTCCAATATCATGCATATCGACAAACTCATGAACGTTATTATAACTGCCTACTTTAGCAAAACAGGAACGTAATTCTGCTAATGTATCAGGCCCACAAGCACTAAACATCAATAAGCCATTAGGTTTTAATATTCGTGCAAACTCAGCTACAGTGCTTTGCAAATCATTTGTTTCATTTAACCATAGATTAGAAAAAATCAGGTCAAAACTTTGATTGGCAAACGGCAAATGGGTTGGCTGCACACATTGTGCTGGCCAACGACGCAGGAAGCCTTTTTTCGCTGCGACTTTTAAAAATATCGGAGTTGTATCGACCAACGTTAATTTAGATTTTTTATAGCGATTTTGTAATGCATGATTCACCATCTGTAATCGAGCACCTGCATTCAAAATAGTCTTCGGATCTATTTTAATTACATCCAAGCGCTGAATCATACGACGCGCAATTTCCTTAGGCACTGCATTGTGCCACTGGTACTCATGGATAGCATGCATAAAGTGCTGTGACAAAACAGCTGTATCAATTGGATATTTAGGGTGCATAAATTTGCCTTAGTTAAATATGTCTCGATGGCATAACTCATAAAACCTAAAGAACACAGTTGAATCTTGTTTTCTAGGTTAACAAATAATGTTATGTTAGTAGCCTTTCTAGGAACAGTAAAGAGGAGCTTTTAATGAGCATTAAAAATACAGAGGACAGCTGGGGCAGTATTGCAAAATTCTTCCACTGGTCTATCGCTATTCTGATTATCGGCATGTTATTGCTTGGGTTATCATTTAGCTTTATTGATAGCAGAGCACTTAAATCACCTTTGATGACCATACACAAATCGATTGGCTTCACACTAATTATTCTTGTGATATTACGTATTGTCTGGCGATTTGCTAACCCCACCCCGAAATTGCCTAGCACCACTCCTCGCTGGCAAGCGATTTTCGCCCACTCATCTCATGGACTACTCTACCTTGCCCTATTGATCATGCCACTTTCTGGAATGCTTATGTCTGCAGCTCATGGTTATGGTATTAATTATTTTTGGCTATTCAGTTTTTCTATCCCATTCCCACACAATGAAGTGCTGAAGAGCATACTGAGCTGGACCCATCTCATCACTGCTTGGACGTTATCTATACTTCTACTGGCCCACTTAGCAGGTGCTCTCAAACATCATTTTATCGACAAAGATAATGTGCTACGAAGAATGCGGCCTTGCGGAAACGACTAATTAGTTCGCTAGCTACGGTATTGTAACATCGCATGGCAGCTGATATCGTCATGCGATGTTTAAAAAAATATTACACTCAATTTTCCCAACAAGTTGTATTTTATGCAAGGGGTTTTCTAAGCGCATCCTGCCACTTTGTGTTGAGTGCGAAAGCGAATTGCCGTGGTGTAAAAAAGTCTGCTTCCAATGCGCTGAACCTATTTCCGAAAAATCCAGCACAACCCTCTGTGGAAGATGTATCGGCAATCCACCCCATTTTGACAACACCTTTAGTGCTTTTATTTACGAACCCCCTATTGATAACCTCATTACTTCCTTAAAATTTCACCATAAATTAATACATGCTAATTTATTGGCCGAATTGTTTTTTCAAAAGATGGGGGCGTGTATCTCACCCTTGCCGGACCGATTAATTCCTGTTCCACTACATGACAAACGTATTCGACAACGTGGATTTAATCAGGCACTAGAAATCGCAAAATATGTATCAAAACGTGCAGGCATTCCACTCGACTATAAAAGTATCATTCGTTCTAAATATACCGAACCGCAGTCTTCTTTGCCTGCAAAGCACAGAGGAAAAAATATTAAAAATGCATTTAGATTAAAAAAATTAGATTATAAACAAGACTTACATGGCAAACATATTGTGATTATTGACGATGTGGTTACAACGGGCGGCACCGTTAATGAATTTGCTAAGCTGCTTAAAAAAAATGGCGCCAAGAGAGTTGATGTCTGGTGTTGTGCGAGGACGAGAGGGTAAGAAAGCTGCACTTAACGTTTAACCTAGAAAACGCAGTTGGATCAGATTTCCTAATGTTTAAGAGTGAGCCTTCTTAGGGACTAGCTTAACTTTAAGTTCACAACCTAAAGCAAGAGC
>JAJFJO010000397.1 GCA_021774015.1 Gammaproteobacteria bacterium | reverse complement strand
AGGAACGCGATATTTTTATTGCACAAGCCAAAGAGTCTGGCAAACCAGACGCTATTGCTGAGAAAATGGTGGTGGGTCGCATGGCTAAATTTGTTAAAGAAATTTGCTTGGTTGGTCAGCCTTTTGTTAAGGACCCGGATCAAACTGTTGGTGACTTACTGAAAAAACAAGATGCAAAAGTATTAGCTTTTACTCGTTTTGAGGTAGGTGAAGGTATTGAAAAAGCAACCGTAGATTTTGCAGAGGAAGTACAGGCACAGCTCCAAGGGGGCGAATAATGACAACTGGGCCACAGCCGATTTATCGCCGTATTTTATTAAAAATGAGTGGCGAAGCATTGATGGGCGATGGGAATGGACACCCCATTAATCCAACAGTGTTAGATCGATTTGCTCAGGAAGTTACAGAGCTTCATAAAACGGGTGTTCAAATTGCCATCGTCATAGGCGGTGGCAATTTTTTTCGAGGCGCTGCCTTATCAGAAGCAGGTATTAATCGAATTACGGGTGACCACATGGGTATGTTGGCCACGGTAATGAATGCTCTTGGGCTGCGTGATTCTTTTGAACGTGCGGGCCTACCGGTGAGAGTTCTATCTGCTATAGCGATGGGTGGTGTGGTTGATCATTTTCAGCGCCGCAAAGCGATTCATCACTTGCAACAAGGTCGTGTTCTTATTTTTGCTGCAGGCACTGGAAATCCGCTAGTGACAACAGACTCAGCGGCGAGTTTGCGTGGTATAGAAATTGAAGCGGATGCTGTATTGAAAGCGACGAATGTTGATGGCGTGTACTCTGATGACCCAGAGAAAAATCCTGATGCCATTATGTATGATACATTAACGTATCAAGAAGCATTGGAAAAAGAATTGGCGGTCATGGATCTTGCTGCGTTTTGTCAGTGTCGTGATCATAATATGGAGTTACGTGTTTTTAACATCAGTAAGCCTGGCGCATTAAAACGGGTAGTGATGGGTGAAACTGAGGGCACCGTTGTTAAGTCTTGAGGGAGAATAATTATGATTGATGATACTGTTAATGAAGCACAAGGAAAAATGCAGAAAAGTATTAATGCATTTAAATCTGAACTATCTAAGTTACGCACAGGTCGAGCGCACCCGAGTTTACTAGAACATTTAAAGGTGAGCTATTATGGTACTGACACTCCTTTGAGTCAGGTCGCTACTATTGGCGTTGAAAATGCGCGCACTTTAACAGTTACCCCTTGGGAAAAAAATCTGGTTCAGGATGTTGAAAAGGCTATTATGACATCAGATTTGGGTTTAAACCCAGCGACATCGGGAATGGTTATACGAGTACCTCTTCCGGCATTGACTGAAGAGCGTCGTAAAGATTTAACACGTGTGGTTCGCGATGAAGCGGAAAAAGCGCGCATTGCCATTCGCAATATTCGTCGTGATGCTAACAATGACTTTAAAGAGTTGCTTAAAGCAAAAGATATCACTGAAGATGATGAACGTCGTGCAGAAATGAGCGTGCAGAAGGTAACGGATACATCGATTGCTGATGTGGATGCTATTGCTGCAGAAAAAGAAAAAGATTTGATGGCAATGTAACAACTTATGGCTAATTATCCGAGACATATAGCGATTGTAATGGATGGTAACGGACGTTGGGCAAAACGTCGTGGGATGCCACGAGTTGCTGGTCATCGTGCGGGGGCTAAAGCAGTTCGTAAAGCGATTAAGTTTGCAGCAACGCGTAATGTAGAAGTGCTGACCTTATTTGCATTGAGCGTTGAAAATAAAAATAAACGACCGGCCACGGAAGTGAGCTATTTGATGTCGTTGTTCTTAGAGTCCTTACAAAAAAATACGACGGACCTTCATAAAAATAATATTAAGATAAAAATTGTTGGCGATCATGCCGACTTTAATGAGAAATTATTAGAGCAGATTAAGCGAACGGAATTGCTTACTCAAAACAATACGGGAATGACGCTCAATGTAGCAATTAACTACAGTGGGCGTTGGGATATTGTGCAGGCAACGCAAAAAATTGCTGACACAGTGGCAAGGAGGGGTATGGATGTTAATGCGATTAATGACACACTAATGCAGCAACACTTGTGTTTTAATGATGTACCTGAGCCTGACTTGTTAATTCGCACGAGTGGTGAACAACGTATTAGTAATTTCATGTTGTGGCAATTTGCTTATACGGAGCTGTATTTTACGCCTGTGTTTTGGCCTGATTTTAACGACAAGGTGTTTGAAGAAGCATTGGCTTTTTTTGCAACACGTCAACGTCGTTTTGGGCTGATAAGTGAGCAAGCTTATGCTTAAAACAAGAATTCTCACTGCTTTAATTATGTTACCTATTTTGCTAGCCGCGATTTGGTGTTTGCCTCCGTTGTGGTTTGGGTTCTTTATGGCGGCTGTTGTGGCTGTTGCGGCATGGGAATGGGCGCAGTTGGTTGGTTTTATTCAACGTGTATCGAAAATGATTTACGTGTTTCTTATTATGCTGGGTTTGGTGCTAGTGAATTTTATCCCAACATTATTGACGTTAATTGTTGGTGCGATTTTTTGTGTGTGGTTGTTGTTGGCTATTGTTTTTTATCAGAAGATGAATAACCCACTGGGTTGGGAAATGCCTTTGGTTCGCGCGATTGGCGGGCTTTTTTTATTATTGCCGTTTTGGGTGGGCTGTGTTTTGTTGAAAATTGATCCAAATTATGGGGCGGGTTGGATTTTATATCTGCTGCTCACTATTGCAACGACAGATACGGCGGCTTATTTTATTGGACGTTATTGTGGAAAAAGCAAGTTAGCAACACAGGTGAGCCCTA
>JAJFJO010000396.1 GCA_021774015.1 Gammaproteobacteria bacterium | reverse complement strand
CTCGAGGTCTCACTAAAGGCAATGTCGAGAAACAACTTGACGCAGAAGCTGCATTACAAAGCCAAAATGCTATGCAGCAAGATTCAGCAGGTGAAGAATTACTGCAACAATTATTGCACCAGCAACATATTGAGGCTCAATCAGTATCAACTGAAGAAGCATCAAATCCCAAGGGGTTAGTATCTCCAGTACAGAAGGCTGCACTTGCAGATTTAGAAGAGGTATTAGCTGCGCAGCAAGACTGTGATGATGCGCAGGCCGTTGAAGAGTTAAGATCACAGTTGGAGGGTTTGGAAGATTTACAGGCAATAGAAGAAAATTCTGGTGCTGGTGCAATTATAAATGATGATCAGAATTCTGATGACAAAACACGAGAGAATGACCATCCTGATCCTCTGCATTCTGTAGAAGTGGATGGGTCAATTCCATCTGTTTCCTCACCAACTTCTCCAGATGAACTGCCTTTAATTCAATTGTTACATAACTGGAGAGCACACCGTGAACAACATTATAACGTGATTGAAAATGGTGCTAGATGGTTTGTCTCTTTATTTCCATTTGGTGGATTTAGTGGAGCAGAAAAAATTCGAGTTGTAAATCGATTTTGTTTTAAAGATTTTAATAATTTGGAATTTACTGATCGAGAATGTTGTATTTTGCTGCAAGGCAGAACGGGCCAATTGTTTGTCCAAAAAGGTATTAAAACACATGCTGCAATTAGAGGGTATAAACCCGATGCTGCGGATCATGGAGATGATAAAGATGATGTATTGGGCTCACCTAGAGATAGTAAAGGGCACTGTGCTACGCTAGGGCAGGGTATGTAGCGATAAGAGGTGTACAAATAATAAATAATGAAATAAAGATCATGTGAATGCATTATTTATCAATACTAGAGCAGGGAATGCTACATGCTTATTAGCTCAAAGAATGAGTTATTGATGTTGTTAAAAGCCGTTGCTGATAGGGGCTAAAGAAGTATGCGAGAGCCAAACATACAAGAAGTTAAACAAGAAACCAAATCAGAAACTTGGCAAGAATTTGATGTGCCCGGTGATGGCAGTTGCTTATTTTATGCAGTAGTGTTTAGTGTGTTGTTACCTGTGCTTAAAGATGATACTGCATTTGAGCGGCGCTTTATTCAGCTATTTGGTGAAAGTAATACTGCTGGATTAAATGATTTTAAACAAGAGCTGTTACAATACAAAGGCCAACCCGATTTCTTTGTAGGGTTAAAAGAACGCGCAGCGCAGTTTGAAGTGTTAGTGGATACTGCTTTTCGCCAGAATGTGGTGCGATTTATGCAAGCGCATAAAGCAGATTTTTTGGGATTTTTTTCAGAGGGAGCTGATAGTTTTGAAGCGCATATGCATACAATAGGCCAACCCAAAGCTTGGGGTGGGCAGACTGAAATTGAAGCGATCAGTCGGCTATTACAGATTCAAATTCGAGTAAGAGAAAAACAAACGGATGGGAGTTGGAAGGACTCGGCATTTCATGGCCAAGAGCAAGGCTATGATTCAACTATCTCATTAGGATTTACATCAGCTGGTTATGGTGCAATCAACAATCATTATCATTTTTTTATCGATCCACAGGTTTTTCTAGAATCAGCGTCACCCTCATCACCAATAGATTCTCAAGTCGATTCTGCACCAACCAAACCTGCGCAAAATAATAAATGGGCATTGTCTGATGATTCTTTATCTCAGGCAGAAGATACAATAGATCCTGCAGTAGAAGGAGAGGGTGATTCTGCTTATCAAGCTGTCTGTGATATTGTCAAACGTGTTTTGGCGCATCTTGCTTCGGACTCAAGCGCCGCCAGCACCGCATCAACGGCTCCAATTGAACAAAAATTACAAGTATTGCAAATACAATTACATCAATACCCGAGTCAAAGTCCAGAGGCTCAGCAAGCAATAAGTGCGCAGGTAAGAACTGTTTTTGAAGAGATCCTTGTGGAGGGTTATGGAAGGTTGTTTGGTGACATGGATATTTTAGCTGTTGCCCAACGATTTTCGAGTTCTATTGAAACTCCCGTACTTCAGACACAAGAACAGTCTATCGATGATGCAGAGACTCTAGAAGAAGACCCGATCCGTCGCGCATTATTAAAACGTTGGTTTAGTGCGGCTAAATGCGGTGATTTGGCGACCCTAAAAGAGCTTGTGTGTGTGGAGCAGAATCATGGTACTAAATCTGTAGATAGCAAAGCTAATGCAATTAAAGCAAATCAGAAAAATTTAAAAGGGGATACGGCTTTGCATCGTGCTGCAAAATATGGGCATTTTGATGTGGTGCAATGGTTGTTAAAAGAACAGTATGTAAAAGTTGATCAGACAGGTAAATATGGATCAACTGCACTGTTATGGGCAGTCTGCAAAGGCCATTTAGAGTTGGTGCAGTGGTTGTTGTGTAAGGGTGGCGCCAAGATCACTGAGATCAGTACAAATGGCACTACGGCCTTACTGCAGGCAGCTTATTGGGGTCATTTGGATGTAGTGCAGTGGTTGCTGGGTGAGGGTGGTGCATCAATCAGTGAGACCAATAAAAGTGGTGATACGGCTTTGCTGCTGGCAGCTTACAATGGGCATCTGACTGTAGTGAAGGGGCTGCTCGGTAAGGAAGGCACATCGATCACTGAGACGAATAAGAATGGTGATACGGCTTTGCTGCAGGCAGCTTGGCAGGGACATCTAGAGGTTGTGCAGTGGTTGCTCAGAGAGGGTG
>JAJFJO010000395.1 GCA_021774015.1 Gammaproteobacteria bacterium | reverse complement strand
CAGCTTGCGTAGCTTTGCGCATGCGCAGCCGCTAAATTCGACGTCCTATCTCAGTTTTAGCTAAATTTTACGTCCATGTAAAATTTACCGCGCATGCGCTGTGCTACTCAGCTTGCGGTTTCCAATGTCGTCGCAGACGATACCCGTCATCGCTGGTTGCATTTTGCTGCGACTCGGTGCTTTGAAGCTTAATCATGTATTTATTTATGATTGAATTTTGTAATAGGCACACTCTCGATTCGGAACCGCGCACGCAGTAAGCGCTTTAAGAAACTGTGTTTGCTAAAGGCAGGTTTTACAATGAAGCAACTAAAAGCACCCACAAAAAACGCCGAAGGCGTCTAATCTGCAGAGCCCAGCCTTAAGGAGCGCGAGCGACGCAAGGCTGGGAAAAGTGACGCCTAACAATTCCAAGCCCCGAAGGGGCGCAACACTAGCACATGATATTTTATGTTACGCCCTTTCAGGGCTGGCAATGAATTTGATGCTAATATCCAAAGGTTATCGCGCTTTGCGCGCTCAACCCTGGGCTTTGCAAGTTAGACGCCTTCGGCGTTTAACGTCTATTTCTTTCTAGGTCTTCCGCGACCTTTAGTCTTGCGAACGACTTTTTCCTTGGTCGTTTTATGCTTAGCTGTTTTCTTAACAACTTTACGCTTAGCTGTTTTCTTAACAACTTTACGTTTAGTTGTTTTCTTGGCAACTTTACGTTTAGCTGTTTTTTTCACAACTTTACGTTTAGTTGTTTTCTTAACAACTTTGCGCTTAGCTGTTTTCTTGGCAACTTTACGTTTAGCTGTTTTCTTAGCAACTTTACGTTTCTTCACGACTTTGCGTTTAGTTGTTTTCTTCGCAACTTTGCGCTTCTTCACGACTTTACGTTTAGTTGTTTTTTTCGCTACCTTTCTTTTAGCAGCGACTTTACGTTTGGCTACTTTTTTCTTAACAACCTTCTTTTTCCTAAGCACTATTTTTTTCTTAGTAAGCTTTTTCTTTTTAGCGGTCGTTTTCTTTTTAACGGGCATTGTCTTACTCCTGTGGCAGAAAATACCGTTAATATAGTACATAGTCTTGATAATTCAAGAATTTACAAATTGCCCAGTGTAATTGGAAGGTTTTTTATAGGGTTTTTTGTAATTCCCACCAGGAAACTCGCAAGATTGTTATTATATATCAAGTGGTTACAGGGCTTGTTGTTTAAGGCGGCTTGTGAGCAAAGAAATACACTTTTATTGGTGGCTCTCGCTGGAGTTTAAGTCAACACCCCTACTTTTTATTTTAGCTAACAAAGCTTTTAGGGTATGATTTTCCGCTAGCCAATAGCCACCCTGCATCATACTTTGAGGGGCATTGTATCTTTCGTATTTACAAATTTTAATTACACGAGAACAGTTTGCAGTAGAGTAGGCAGTATGCGTCCCTTTCTTGTTAACAATATTACAGGTTAGTTTAAAGTGCGTTTTAGCGGTTGGAACCATGATCGCTGACCAGTGCTTGGCATCAATTTTAGAGCCCCACCCTGCGCTCATCCCAGGATTCTTAGCGGGTATGTGGTCCATTGAAACAGTAAAATCAGATTGGTTGAAAAGGAGGTATAGGTGAGCTTCATTTGTTTGTCGGCTATTAAGATAGACATAATTGCCTAAATATTCATAGCCTTCTGCTTTACAGCCTTTTGGAAATTTGAATTGTGAGCTATCCGATAGCCCTTGTGCATTTGGCAATTGATTTGCTGCCAAGCAAGCGAAAGAGAGAAATGAATATAAGAAAAACAAGATGAACTGTTTCATTTTAATGGCTCCTTTAATACCATGCGGGGATATATTGATCCGCAGATCTTAACTGTTTATCCAACTCATGGCAATTGGGGATAAATGATCGCACCAAATTCCAAAAGCGCTTTGAGTGATCCAAATGCTGTGTGTGACAGAGTTCGTGTACCATCACATAATCCGCCATCTCCGGAGTTAGAAATAAGAGCTTTATATTCAAGCTAATGTTGGCAGCACGAGTACAACTGCCCCACAATGTTTTTTGATCACGATAAGCAATGCGATTAAAGTTAAGTTTCGTTTGCTGCGATATGTCCTGCAAACGTGGTGTTAAGTGTTCATGTGCTTGCTGTACTAACCATGCTTTAATATGGCCTGCATACTGCTTCACTTCATCAGTAGCGCCATGGAATATCAGTTGATTACCAATGACCTGCATTCCGGATTTATAATTTTCCGGCAAATAGCGATAAAGCGTTTCATAGTGCTTATTCAGCGCTAGCAGTTCTATATCCTTAGGGATAGTATGAACCACATGCAGTTTAGGTTCTAGTATTAAAGCATCTTTGTGCTGCTCCACCCAATCTTTTTTGCTGTCTAAAAATTTAAGCGCTTCTTTTTTGCTAACAAAGTACGGGTACACAAGCTGCAAGCCTTTATTAGGGTCTAGTATCACACGAATATGCTTAGCGCGCTTGCTGCGTCTTAGTGTATAAGGTGGTGGCCAGGACTCTATGATTTGCATCGTTATTTGCCGCTAAAAAATGACGTATAATATGTTGTACACGACTGCGTCCGCAGCTGCAACACTAGCGAGCAATAATAATATAGCTTGCGCCTTTAGAGTATACATAACCGGTACAACAAATAGGGTAAATAAAGTACCAATCAGCATGCCTGAAGCAATCACTAGGCCAATATCAAAACGGCTGTTAGCACCTGCACCCGTTGCCAGCAATAATGGAACCACACCTAACACCATAGAAAATGTAGTCATTAATACGGGACGCAAACGTATTGCCGCAGCTTTTTCAATCGCCTCGAAGCGTGACAAGCCTTCTTCTAAACCTAGTTTATTAGCGAACTCCACCATCAAAATACCATGCTTGCTAATCAATCCAATTAAAGTAATCAAACCAATCTGCGTGTAAATATTGACAGTTGCAAAACCCCAGTTCAACGGTAGCAAGGCACCACAAATTGCCATGGGCACACTGGTCATAACGACCAAGGGATCTCGAAAACTTTCAAATTGAGCGGCAAGAACTAAGAAAATAAAAATAATAGAAAAGAAAAAGGTGTACATAAGTGCAGAACCTTCCTGCATCAGCTGACGTGACTGCCCAGCATAGTTATATGAAAAACCTTGTGGCATAAATTTCAAAGCCAACTTGCGCAGATAACTTAGCCCATCAGCAATAGTTTGTCCGGGTATCGTTAAACCCTGCAGTGTGGCCGAGTTGAGCTGTTGAAAACGCGTCAAGGCATTGGGCTGCGTAGTGAATTTTATGCTGACGACAGATGATAAAGGCACATAATCGCCAGACCCGGTTTTAAGGTAAACAGCATCAATATCTTTGGGGTTGTAGCGGAATTGCTGAAGCACTTGTGGAATCACTTTATAGTTCTGTCCTTCCACGCTAAATCGATTTACATAATTATCACCAAACGCCGTTGCCAGCCCTTGTGCGATATCATTAACGCCAATGCCCATTTCTGCCGCTTTATCACGATCTATTTCAATATCCATTTGCGGCTTATTAAATTTCAAGGAATTAGTGATAAAGATAAACTTACCACTTTTGCGGGCAGCATTTAAAATCTCTTCAGACACAGGAAATAACACATTAAACGGTGAAGTGGTTGTAATAATAAATTGAATGGGAATTGGACTACCGCCAGTTGGTAGTGGCGGTAATGAAAAAGATTGTATCTGCAAGCCAGGAATTTTTTCATACTTTTTCTGCAGTATATGATTCACTTCTATTGTTGTTTGTGAGCGCTCATCCCAAGGTTTTAAAATAAAACCAGCAAAGGTCGAATTAACGGTGTTTCTACCATTAACGATAAAGCTATCTTCAAAAGACGGAAATGACTCAAACAACGCATTAAATTCATTAGTGAAATGTTCCATGTAATTTAAAGAAGCGCTTTGTGGCCCTGTAGCAACCGTGAATACGGCACCTTGATCTTCTTCTGGAGCTAATTGTTGTCGAGAGTGCAAGTATAAAAACATGCAGCTAGATAACACCACAAAAGCAAATAAAATAATAACCGGCCTAAATTTAAGCGTATTAGCCAAAGATTTTTGATAACTATTTTTCAGACGGTTAAATTTATCATCGATAAAATGCACTAGCTTATGTTTGCCAATATTGGCATTGAGTAATTTTGAACACATCATCGGAGATAGGGTTAAAGCAATTACGCCCGATATGATAACAGCGCCGGCAAGCGTGAAAGCAAACTCTTTAAATAAAGCACCGGTGATGCCCCCCATCAAACCAATTGGAGCGTAGACAGCTGCCAAGGTCAAGGTCATGGAAATAATCGGCAAAGCAATTTCGCGTGCGCCTTTAATAGCGGCATCTTTAGGGTCCATACCATCTTCGATATGGCGATAAATATTCTCAACAACCACAATCGCATCATCGACCACCATTCCGATAGCGAGCACAAGTGCCAGCAAAGTTAATAGATTAATAGAATATCCCAGAATCAACATAAGCCCGCAAACACCAACCAATGATAAAGGAATAGTCACAACAGGAATGGTAACGGTGCGTAAAGACCCAAGAAACAAAAAAATCACAACGATAACGATAAGCGTCGCTTCGATAATCGTTTTTATCACTTCTTTAATAGAAGAGCGAATATATTTCGTCGCATCATAAACGATTTTTGATTTGAGTGTGGGCGGGAATTGGGACTGGATAAAAGGCATGGCATTTTTAATGTCAGTAATCACACTTAAAGCATTAGCTGATGGTGTCGCTGTTATCGCCATAAATACTGCTTTTTTACCGTTAAAATAGACGGAACTATCATAGGTTTCTGAGCCCAGATCGACTCGGCCGATATCTTTCATATGAATCAAAGAGCCATCTTTTCCAGTTTTAACAACGATATTCTCGAAACCTTTAACACTCTTTAAATCGGTTTCAGGTTTAATAGAAATCTGTATAAATTTCCCTTTGGTATGCCCTGCTGCTGATTGGATATTGTTGTTTTGTAGCGCGGTTTGAACATCATTTGGAGTCACACCAAGACCCGCCATCTTACGTGTGCTCAACCAGATGCGCATAGCAAATTGACTCGAGCCTAGGATTTGTGCTTGTGCAACACCACCGATAGTTTCTAATTTTGGTTGGACCACACGAGACAGATAATCTGTAATTTGGCCGCCGCTCATTTCATTGCTGCTAAAGCTAATATACATCAGGGCAATAGTAGACCCTGTTTGCTTATCTAACACCGGGTCCTCTGCTTCTTTCGGCAATACTTGTTTTGCTGCTTGCACTTTACTTAATATGTTAGTGAATGCAGAGTCAGGGCTAAAATTGAGTTTAATATAAGCGGAGATGCTGCTGACACCATCAGTGCTTGAAGATGTCATATAATCGATACCTTCAGCACCCGCAATTTTTTTCTCCAGAGGTGTTGTGATAAACCCTTCGACTAATTGTGCAGATGCTCCGGGGTAAGAGGTGGTAATGTTAACCACGGTATTATCCATTTTAGGGTATTGCCGCACTTGAAGATCGAAAATAGCACGTATGCCCACAACAAAAATCAACAAACTCACCACAGTTGCCAGGACCGGTCGTCGAATAAATATGTCGGTAAATTTAGACATTTATTTGTTGAACTTCATTGAGTTTTTATTGTTAATAGTGATGATGCTACCATTATGTAATTTGATTTGTCCTGACACAACAACTTGGTCACCCGCCTTGACGCCTTTAGTGATAGCAATAAAATCACCTTGGCGATCACCGACATTAACAAATTGTTGTTTTGCGATATAGGTTGTTTTACCGGACTTATCTTTAGAATCTTTTTTAAGCGGCGCTTTTTCGGCAATAAAAACCGTATCGCCATAGAGGCTATAGCTAATAGCCGTTTGTGGGATAGTAACGACATTCTGTTTTGTTGGCAGCACAACTCGGACATTAGCGAAAATGCCGGGGTAAAGAATATTGTCCTTATTAGGTATCCTGGCGCGAACCAACAGGCTGCGAGTGTCTTCAGCAACAATAGAGTTCAGTGCAACAATGGTTCCAGTAAAGGTTTCACCTGGGTAGCCATCGACGGTGAGCTTAACGGCTTGTCCGAGCTTCACCAACCTAATTTCTTGTTGTGTTAGTGAAAAATCAACAAACAAAGGGTCTAATGACTGTAGCGATAC
>JAJFJO010000394.1 GCA_021774015.1 Gammaproteobacteria bacterium | reverse complement strand
TCTAAATTGCTAGTTATATACTGAACTTGGAAGGATGTTGTTTAAAAATCCCTGTATTGCAGCTTGGTGTTTTGAAACTACTCAGCCCAGTAGACCGCTTTGGGATTGAATTGTTAGCGGTCTAGCTATTTACCTTTTAGGTTGGGGTCATATCGATGTTACCGTTATTGAATAACGTATTGACATCGAGCCCGGTTAAGCCCTCCAGTACAACAACAGGTGCAAAGTCCACACCAGCTCCTGCACCATCAGCATCAACACTAATAATGCTATCACCTGCATCTTCAGTAATAGAGACGAAGTCATTGATATCATCAGTCATATCATCGAAAGGTACATCCAGTAAGTTGCCAAAAGCCAACGTATCGTAATCGGCTGCCATATCATTATCATCATCAAAGTCGGTGATGATATCTAATGATGATTTATCTAAGTGAGTTAATTTCACTTCAGCGTAGTCGATATAGAGTTCTTGACTAGGATCAGCATTAAATAGAATAATATCAATATGATCATTATCAACGTAATCACTGAAATCACTGTTAATTGCGCCAGTCCATGTTGCTGGTGTATCATCACCATTTGTATTGCCTTGTTGGTTTTGTATGTCAAGTGTTTCCCACTCATCTGTAGTGAAGTTATAAATGCCTAAATGTCCTGCGTCATCGTCATCTGTTGTTGAGTTATCGTCACCGTTTTCTTGAGCACCGATTACTGTAACTTGAATCTCACTGAATGAGGTAGGGTTTTCACTGACAGTAAAGCGCCCCCAAAAAGCAACGTTGTCATTAGAACCGGGATCTAATGTATTCCAGCGATCACCATCATCCACTGCTATATCCCCGTAGTCAGCATTAAATGCTTCGGTGCCTTGATTAAAGTTACTAAGATCAGATCCATCAAAGCCAGGAACGTTGCTTAGATCATTTAAATTGCCATTAACTTCTAGCTCCCAAGCAAAATTATCATTGGTTGCTCGAGTGACGCCAGAATAATTGTAAATGGTCATTCCTCCTGTATTATTAAGATCTCCCTCATTCCAAATAAAAACATCACTGCCTGCACCACCAGTCATAGTGTCTATACCTCGGCCACCTGTAATATTATCATTGCCAGTGCCGCCGTGAATCATGTCATCATCATCGTTACCAAAAATATCGTCATTACCAGCACCACCATCAATCCAGTCTGCGCCATCACCACCGTAGATTAAATCGTTGCCATCGTTTCCTAGTATTTCATCCATACCACCTTGCCCAAAGATGACATCGTTACCACCACCACCGTCGATCCAATCATCCTTACCGACTATGTGCTGTAGATTTACTAAAACAGGATCATAATTAGGGTCTGTGTCATCAACTAAATGGCTATTAACATAATTAAATGGGTCATCAATCGTTGCTGTCATATATTGGAAAGGTGTTATATCACCGGTTACTAAGTTATCACCAAAAATAAAGTCCGCTTGGTTACCGCCAATAATAACATCTTTACCTGTGGGTGCTCCTGTAATGGTTCCTGCGGTTAATGCAGCATCTAATTCATCAGGGTTATCCACTTTTTCTGCATAGTCATAGTCATCATTGCTATACGCACCAGCAGGGCCTTGTGAATTAGCAACAACTTCATCAAGATCATCCGGGCTTACATTGGTTGCATTAGGGTCACCAAAACCAAAAGCACGAATAGTAAGAGGTGAGATGGCAGATGCATCGCCACCCGTCCATGTATTGGTGTTTAAATCGATTGAACGACCATTGCTGGTGTCGTATAAAGGCGCAACGCCAGCAACACCTGAGTTGTAACCATCATTATCTGCACCGTCGCTTAAGAAATAAATTAAATTGTTTGCTCCAACAGTTGGAGTAATGCCATCAACAGTACCACCGTCGAGCCAACTAGCTGCTGCGGTTAGAGGTGCCTCATACTGAGTTGAACCGCCGGCAGTTAAGCTATTAATGAGTGCTGTAATGGCAGGATCATCTGCTGTTGCAAACGCATCATTGCTAACAACAGATCCATTGAATGTGATAACTTGTACTTGCGTTGCTCCCGCAATACCTTCTGCAATAATACTATCAAGCAAGGAGTTGAAACCTTGTTTTGCAATATCTAACCGTGATGGCTCGGGGGCAGGAGTTGTATCGCCATCAAAGCCCCAACCCATACTGCCAGACACGTCAATCACAAAGCTGATGTTAAATTGATTGGCTGCGCCGAGTACGACATTATCACCAATGAGCAAGTCGCCCGCATCAGTATTTGAAGCGGCATCTCCAAAAGCTTCAGCTTTTGCAATAATGATGTCATCGCCGCTGTTAGCAATTAATAAATCTTTACCTTCGGTATCAACAAGCAAATCCGCACCATTGCCACCAAATGCATTATCGCCACCATATAAACGATCGCTGCCGAAATCACCAAATAAGAAATCATTGTGATCGTTACCAAATAAATTATTGGTTCCACTATCACCATAGAGAAAATCCGGACCACGATCGCCGACTAAATCGCTACCTTCGCCGTTAGCATTAGCGGTTCTTGCAGTTTGTCCTGCGTCAGCTGAGTTTGTTCCTTCAGACTGTGCGGGATTAAAATCGTCGCCGCTATCTTGTGGGTTCAAATCATTTGCTGCGCTATTAATAGCACCATCGGTCGGCGCATCACTGGTTGTCCAGTCTTGCTCGCTATCGCTATCAGTTGCGGTGGCATCGCCAGGATTAGGTGGGCTATCGCTAAAGACACGTGAGAAGACATGATTACTTTCGTCCGCTTGAACAGCGGGGCTGTCTATTAACGGGCGATCCACATTCATAGCGTCTAACAATGCTTGTTGATTACCGATTAGGCCGTTAAAGGTATCGTTATCAATTAAACCACCAAGCAATGCTATGGCATTTGCTGTACCAGCACCCGCACCTTGCCAGCTGGGTGAGCCGGTGAGTAAATTAACATTGGCGTCATTTGCCAGGAAGGTGTCGATTGACGTTGTATTTTGAATTAAATTAACTCCAATGCGTGCAGAGGTGTCAGCAGGGAAGTTCCAGGCTTGTGCATTGGTGAAATTACCTGAGTCCAATTCAACACCGTTAGCATTGCTTACTTTCCATGAGCCGTCTTCATAAATGGTTAAAAAAGCTCCGACAGGTAAGAACGATAAACCAACGGCAGTTGATAAATCAATCGGTGTAAATACATTACCGTCTTTATCGATTAATTCAATGGTTATACTGTCTAGGTTAATTGCACTAACATTTGTAGTACCAAAATTTCTGAGCTCAATATAATTTACATTGTCATTTTGATCGGGTGATGATCCTTTTTGTAATCCAATTTCGTTGATCACAATGTCGGAGATGATGACGAGTGGTACGGTTTCACTATCATTAACGGGGCCAGCTTGATCACTATTTGCAGTGGCTGTGTTATCAATATCAAAATCGGTTCCGGCATTGCCTGCGCCATCGAGGTCGTCTTGCGTAATGGCATAATTACCGGAATACACCCAAGTTTCAGTGGTATCGAGTCGACCATCATTATCTGTGTCACCACTGCTTAAGGCGAGTACGCCTCCTAGTAATGGGTCAGTAACGACTACGTTATCAAGAGCGGAGTTTCCAGTATTAGTGACGACAATACTGTAATCGATGATATCGCCGACGGTATCAAGTAGACCGTTACCCGCGGTATCAACCCCTGTTACCATTTTATCGATGGCGATAGCAAAACTGGTTTCTAGTGGTACGGTTTCACTATCATTAACGGGGCCAGCTTGGTCGCTATTTGCAGTGGCTGTGTTATCAATATCAAAATCGGCTCCGGCATTGCCTGCGCCATCGAGGTCGTCTTGCGTAATGGCATAATTACCGGAATACACCCAAGTTTCAGTGGTATCGAGTCGACCATCATTATCTGTGTCACCACTGCTTAAGGCGAGTACACCTCCTAAGAGTGGGTCGGTGACGATCACATTATCGAGAGCGGAGTTGCCGGTATTGGTTACTTCGATACTGTAATTGATGATATCGCCGACGGTATCAAGTAGACCGTTACCCGCGGTATCAATCCCTGTCACCATTTTATCAATGGCAATATCGAAATTAACATCGACAAATACAGTCTCATTATCAACCACAGGCATAGTTTGCAAACTGTCTGCCTGAGCAATATTGAGTATTCCAAAGTTTCCACTTCCTGGTAAACCAGGACCGAAATTGCCTTCACCATCAAGATCGGCTTGGGTAATGGTATAGGTTCCACTAAAGGTTGAGTTATCAACAGCCGTTGGGGCTAGGCTTGCAATAGTAGGCCCGCCTACAACAGTAATTAATGGGTCAGTGAGTGTAATGTTGGTTAGTGTAACATTACCAGCGTTAGTAATAGTAAATGTATAACTAATCGTTTCGCCTTCTTGTGCAAACCCATCCATGTTTTCATCATTAAAAGTACCTTCTTTTAAAAGCTCTAGAGCAGGGTTTTGATCAAATGAAACTCCTGCATCATCGCTATCATTAACGTTATTATCAAAAGGATCATCGGCGTTAACCGTTGCAATATTAACAAAGGTGCCAGAATCAAACTCAGGTTGGGTGATCGTATGTTCGGCGGTATAGGTCCATACTTCGCCAACTTCAAGGAGGTTGTCATTATCTCCTGTTTGATCAAGCCCTCGAACAATCGAACCTCCATCCGCATCAGGATCAGTAACAATCACATTATCAAGAGTAATATTACCGGTGTTTGTAACGGTAATATCGTAATTAATAATATCATCAGCACCGTCGACACCGTCACCATTGTCGGTGAGTATAGGGTTGCCTAACTCTTTGACGATCATAATATCAGGATCAAAAGCAATTTCTTGTTCAGCCGTGTCAGATTCATCAGGCAATTCATTGCTAGAAACTGTTGCTGAATTGTCAATAAAGCCAACTTGAGTATCATCGGGTTCATTAGTTGCATTGCTGTCCAAGTCGCTTTGTTGCACGGTGTAGGTGCCGTTGTAAGTCCAGGTTTCATTCACTTCGAGAACACCATCCATATTGATGGATTCTACGGCAGCGCCTAGTGTGCCATTTGCGCCTTGTAATAATAAATCGGTTAGCATGATACCGGTTAATGAGACATTACCGTCATTAGTAACCACGATTTCATAGTTGATTACATCATCTTCAGCATTTACGACACCAGGGTTGGTGACGGTTTTTTCGATGCTGTATTTGGGATCCTTTATAAAAACCTCAAAATTAGACGTACTTGTAAACGTGTTATCTAATAAATCAGACTCAAATCCACTAGAAGTAACTGTACCTTCAGGTGTATTATTTTCTTGTGCGGTCCATGTGATAACTCCAGTTGCTGTTCCACCAACAGTTGAGCTAATTTCTAGGGATTCTACAGCATCAATAAAATCTTGAGTGCTGGTTGCGCCAGTAACAATATATGGATCTGCATTTGTTCCTGTTCCCGTTAGGCTA
>JAJFJO010000393.1 GCA_021774015.1 Gammaproteobacteria bacterium | reverse complement strand
GGCATCCACTTTGCCAATCAGCTCACGATAATCTTGATAAGCTTGGGTATCATTCTGTTTGGCGATTTCAGCACCACGTTCTGGACTGGGGTCACATACGCCAACGAGTTCAGCATTGGAAAGTTGGGCATATTTTTGAGCGTGATAGTTGCCTAGATAACCTACCCCGATAACCGCGATTTTCAATTGTTTCATGATGATGTCCGCATTTTCTCATGTAAAAGGGGCATTTTAGCAATATCTGGCAACATGTCCAGCTGACATAGGTGGTGTGATTCAAGCAGTAAGGTGCTATTCTTCCGACCAAAGCAAATAAGCAAGGAATTACAATGACTAAGATGTCGACATTAATCGGAAAAATCGCTGGTGTGGATGAAGTGGGGCGGGGGCCACTGGCCGGGCCGGTAGTAGCTGCCGCTGTGATTTTAGACCCTAATAGGCCGATAGACGGCTTGATGGACTCTAAGAAGCTGACAGAAAAAAAACGCGAAGGACTACATGATGAGATCATTGCGCACAGCCTGGCTTATGCCATTGGTCGGGTGGATGTGGCAGAGATTGATGCGCTAAATATCCACCATGCCAGTTTGTTAGCCATGCAGCTTGCGATTGAGGGTCTACCCATTCTTCCCGATCAGGTGCTAGTGGATGGTTGTTATTGCCCACCTTGCGCAGTGCCTATTCAGGCTATTATTAAGGGTGACCAAACTGAGCCAAGTATCAGCGCAGCTTCTATTATTGCCAAGGTCATACGCGATCGAGAGATGGTTGAGTATGCGCAGCAGTATCCAGGTTATAGTTTCGAGGCCCATAAAGGCTATGGAACAAAAAAACACTTGGCCGCGATGGAGGAGCTCGGCATTACACCGATACATAGAAAAAGTTATGCGCCAGTGAAGGCGTTGTTATAGAGCACCCCTAATCAGGCATCAAATGAATGAGAAACTCCTATACTTTTCCCGTGTAAAAAAACCGCTTGTGCCGAATAAAGTTAAACGATGGAAGTGTGATTTTGGAAGCTATTTTTACCTTAAAATGGGGGTTACATTGCGAAGTTATAGTCCTATAATAATACCGATATTGTTTTTTATTGAAGAGAAGCTATCGCAGGTGCTGTTTGATAGGCTGAAGGTGGCATTTTTATAGTTCAAATCGGAGCGCAGATCTGAGTTTTTGCAAAATTATAAATATTAAGATAAAGGTTTGATATGGGTAGTAGTGACAGTGATAATAATGACAGCAGTTCAAGAGCGGCAATGCGAACTCCAGAAGAACAACAGAAAGCACCTTCTGATCGAAACAGGGAAAAATTAGCTTCAGATGCTCAGCTTACTTCAAAACAGCAGGAGGCACTGAAATATCTAGCAGGACTGCTTATAGAAGGAAGCAATACTAAACTAGGTGGTGCTTTTACTTCTGGTTATGCTGATGCTGATGAATTCAAATCCGTCATAAGTTTTCCCCTGCCAGAGGTTGCACAATTAGCTGATTTAAGAAAAAACAAAACATGGAAGCAAACTTCTTCTAATGAAAAAGGGAGAACACTACTGCACTGGGCGGCACGGGCTGGCCTAAATGATTTTGTTAAGGTGCTGTTAGAATACAGAGCTAATACAGAGGCATTAGATAAGAACGGTCAATATCCTCTACACGAAGCAATTAAATACGGTCATACTGATGTAGCTATAACTCTTATAAGTAAAGGGGCACGACTACTTTTCCCAGATGCAAGTGACAGTGATGATGGTAAGGATACTGGCGCAGGGGCTACTGCCACTGACAGCAATGCTGGCAAGTATGGCATATACAGCCCACTAGCGCTTATTTGCATGTATGGTAATAAACAAATTTTGGATTTCATCAAAAAAAATACAAAGTATCAAAAAAAACTTAATTCTGCTATAAAAAAACATAAAGGCTCTGAGTTCTCTTTACCACGTCTTGCAATGTCTAGTGGTCATGTCTATATGGCTTTTGAGTTACTTGCGCGAGAAAGTAAGGGAGATTCGGCTATTGAATCTACAGAATCATCTTTAAGTACCGATGACAAGGATATGCAAATAGGCCGACTTAAGGAGCTAGCAAAACTACTCGTTAGTAAGGGCAGCGTTAAGTTGGATGCAGCGTTTTCTGACTTTAAAAAAAGTGGTGAATGCAAGGAGGTCATAAATATACCACTGCCAGATGTTGATACGATAGATGATCTAACAAAAGATGACATATGGAAGCCAGATTCTTTTACTAACGAAAGAAAGGCAACATTGCTGCATTGGGCGGCGGGTGCTGGTTTAAACGACTGTGTTGAGGTATTGCTAAAAAACGGGGCTAATGTAGCAGCATCAAATAAGCGAGGTCAATATCCGCTACATGAGGCAATTATAAATAATCATTCTGACGTAGCTATAACTCTTCTCAAAGATGGGGCGCCGCTGGTTTTTCCAGATGGAGCTAGGGATGCTCTTGGCAAGCGAGGATCAAAGGTTATAAGAAGACATAGCCCCCTAGATCTTCTTTGTATGTATGACAAACAAGCCCTTTCAGATAAAATCAAATCAAGTCTATGTGGCCATATAGAAGATAAATTAGGTGCCCAGCCAGATGTCAGTAATGAATATAGTCGTAATGATTTACATGTGGCTGTAATAGATAATAATTTTGATAAATTTTCAGCATCACTGAAAGAAAGTGGGGGGAGCAATCTGCTATGGAATTTAGATATAGAGGGTAATACCCCTGTTCATTTGGCGGTGTTTTATGGACGATTAAAATTTATAGAAGAAATGGATAGGCGGTGTCCAGAGATTTTAAATAAAATTATAATGAACTTAAATTGCACTCAAAATTCTATTGTTCATTTGGCCGTGCAAAGATGTCATATAAAAATTGTAAACATACTTTTAGATAACGCTAATAGATATAAAGCAGATACAGATTATAAAGATGAAATGTATTGTGTAAATATTTTTAGGGATGACATTGATCAAACAATTTTACATCGTCTTTTCACTACAGACATTACTCCAGAAAAAGGCAATGAGCTTTTTCCAAATCAAAAGATGGCCTATTTTTTATTAGGTGACCCTACTAAACCTCATAGCATATATAAAGAGTTTGCAGGAGAACTGCCGCCTACTCAAGGAATGAGAATAGAACAAGATGTTTTTTCTCGTACAGCGCTGCATATAGCCTCTGCTAATGGTTGTAAGATGATAGCGGAATTTATTTTAAACAGATCGGCTGAGGATGGCGCTTTAAAACAAGTTATAGAATGTAAAGATTATAAAGGTAAAAATGCAATGGGTTTAGTTTGTGACAACATTGCTGTTTTTGGTGTTGGTGCTTTAAGTAAAAGGATAAAAGCAGTTTTAAAAAATGCACCAGATGTAGCGCAAGCTGGAAAGTCAGACAGGACGGTTCCGAGATTGTTGGAAAGGATGGAGGAAATTCTTGTTCAGTGTAAAAAAGATAGTGTTTTAGTAGAGACTCCTGGTGAAAAGAAAATTTTGCCTCGTGCTAGAGAGCGTTTTTATCACGAATATTACACTTTCGATAGAGTTTATTACAGGATTTTAAAAAATTATGAAATGATAAAACAAATGAATGTGTCCTTAGAGTGGAAAGATCCTCCAGGAAAATTTAAACAGGTGTTGTCATTTCCAACTCAGACAGAGGAAGTTTTGAAGTTTGCTTTATTTCTGGTATCTAATCTTGCTATCATAGGGCTTTCTATTGCTCAATTAGTTTGTGGGCCAGATGAACCCACGGCATCTTCATCTAACCCTCCTTCAATGCCACCTAGTATAATGAATGGCACTAACAGCTCTATTGTAAATGGAACGGTAGCCCCTATAAATGGAACAGCAGCTCCAGTACCACCACCTTCTGTTGATCCAACAAATGGACACATTGTGTTGTCAAGATTTATTGTCGGCGGTTTTTTGATTGCTGTGGCTGCAGCTGGAGCATTCTTTGTTTTAAGGAGGAGTGCTAATGCCAGTAGAGTAAATGCTGAAAAATTATTTGATAAAGTTCAAAAATTTCCAGATGTTAAAAAAAGCCTGATACTTTCCGACGACGATGTATGGTATATTAAAAGAGTTCGTCGGCAAGGTGATGTTACAATAACTAATGATTATTTATTTGGAACTGCTGTTGTTTTATCTGCTGGGGCTCTAGTGCTTCTGGGTTTATCTCTACTATTTCCTGGCAGTAAAGGTGCTCAAGAGCGAAACTACTTCTTTGGTTCTTCCGCTTTAATAGGGTCAGCAGTAGCGATACTGACTCAAATTGTTACATTATTGTTTAATGATGCAAAATTCCGTGACACTTATATAGAAAGTTTTCTACAAAGGTTTGAAAATGATCATTGGTTTAAACTTGTTAAAGCTCAAGATAAACAGCATGGACATGTTATATCTGGGAAATTAGGCTCAGGGTTGGATCGAATGCTTGGGGCTTTAGTGGGGGCATTGGATAATATGCGTAGCTCCTGCTGTGGTAAGGCTGGACCAGCTGCTTATGGAAGACGTCGCGATCGTAGAAGCACTGCAAGTCACGGGGATGGACAGGGATTATCTGATGATTCTGGAGCGGTAGCTTCTCAAAGTCATAGGCTATCACTTACTAACGGAAATAGCTGGAATTTTGCTGATGATGATGGTGAAGATACTGCGAAAATGAGAAGAGTAGCTAGAGCTTCCTCTAGCAGCATCTCTTTGCCTTAGGCATAAATAATTTCATGTGAATGCTCAGTTCCAATGGTGCGGACCGTTACCTTTAATCCAGCCTGAAACTGCGATAAAACCGGTTGTAGGTTATGGGGCATCACCCAACCAAGCTTCAATACTGTAAAAGGGCAATTTCTGATACTCATCATATGCGTGATATTCAGCGCTAGATAATGTAATACCGCCTTGATGATGCTGATGTAATTGTAAGAATAAGCGTAAACTTTTTATTCGTCCCCGTTTGCCTGATTTTACTTCTACAGGGATAATATGATTATTTTTGGCCACTACGAAATTCACTTCAGCATTTGCGCTTTTTTGTTCGCGATGCCAATAATATAGTTCTGCAGGTGCACCTGGGTCACTGTGCGCTATTAATTGTTGTGCAACATATTGTTCAGCAATAGGTCCTTGGTGCTGTGGTAAAACAGGTTGCGTTACCCAATTTTTGAGTTCTATACCCAATAGTCTTTGAGCCAAGCCAATATCAAAAAAGAACACTTTAAATTTTTTAATGTTTTTACTTGCTGCTAATGGAAACCCTTGGGCAGAACTATGAAAACAATATGTGACTATGCCCGCCTTCTTTAATAAAGCCAGTGCATTTTTCAACTGATATTGGCTTATCGTAGGATCAATATGTGAATATATAAATTTACCCCCTAATTGCTCTGGAATTGTGTTAAATAAGACATCCACATATTGAATTTGATTGGTGCGTGCATACTTTTCAAAGTCTTGCCTATATGTATTTATAATTGCATCTTGCACTTCTTGACACAGGCTTAAGTCTTGATAGGTAATCCATGTTTGCACTACATCGGGTAACCCACCAACCAAAGAATAATTTTTGACATGCTCATTTAGAAGGGTATGAATAGCACCCGTTGGAT
>JAJFJO010000392.1 GCA_021774015.1 Gammaproteobacteria bacterium | reverse complement strand
CCTAAATTGGCAGTATTTAAGCAGCAAACTATTGCGCCCTCTAAGCATATGATATTGAGCAATTATCGCTTAGCGTTTGTGAGTGTATTGTTGCTATTAAATATATTCGTAGCGGCTGGTAACACAGTCACGTTGCATTTAGTCCGCGCTGCGGTTTAGTAGTAAAAAAGCCCAAAAGGAATATTGGCAAATGGCAAAGAAAGCGTACCCTCGCATCCGATTGTTTCAATCTGACTTTTTAGAGTCGTTTTCTACGGTACACCCTATTGTGCCTGTTTTGGTGTATGGCCCATTATTTACTATTTTAATCTGGGTGGATGCGGCGCCGATGGTTGAAAAAATAACACTCATCTTTGCCGGCATTTTTCTATGGACTTTGTTGGAATACATATTGCATAGATTTGTTTTTCATTTTCTTTCAAAAAATAAGTTGGCGCAGCGTATTACATTTTTGCTGCACGGCATTCACCATAAGGATCCTCGAGACCCGCTACGCTTGGTCGCCCCACCTCTAATGAGCTTGGTTATTGCCTCAATATTGTTTTTGCCATTTGTATTTTTATTGTCAGCGCTTATTTGGAAAGCATTAGTTGCTGGGGTTATTTTAGGTTACTTGATTTATGATTATTGCCACTATTATTTTCATCACTTTACGCCAAAGCTTGCGTACTTTAAATATTTGCGCAAAAACCATTTCGCCCACCATTTCAAAACACCACGCAAAAAATATGGTGTAAGCTCACCCCTATGAGATTTTGTTTTTAGAACGTATTAACTATAAAGATTATTCTATGCGCCTTATTTTTTTATCAATAGCTTTACTGTTTGTTTTTTTATTTGCAATAGCGGAACCTTTGCAGCAGCAGGGTGGGGTGTGGGCTATCTACACTCAGTTTGGCAATATCAAAAATAAAAAAGCACTTTATTTATTTAAAGCAGATCTTCGCATGTTTGGGGCTAATGCTTTTTATGATGAAGCAGTCCTTGAGGCGGCGTTAGGCGCACCATTGAATAACGCACTTTCAGCTTGGTTGGGCTACAGCGCTATTCCTTTATGGGATAATGTTAATGGCCGGATGGATTTTGAGCAGCGCTTTTGGCAGCAATTAAAATGGAATATAGTAAAGAACCGTTCTATTCGAATTGCTTTGCGCTCTCGTTTGGAGCAACGCCAATTTTCAGGTGCTGATCAAATCGCCCTGCGCTTACGAGAGCGGCTTAGCATGACTTTTTTAAATGTGATTTCTAAAGGAATTACTCCTCTTATTTATGATGAATTCTTTTTTAATCTTAATCACCCTGCTTGGGTGGTTAATAAAGCATTTAGCCAGAACAGGGCTTTTATAGGTATAAATTTCTCGGTAGGGGAAAATAGTAAATTTCAAATTGGTTATATGAACCGTCTTAATATTCAAGACAATCAGATGATCCTGGATCATATTGCTATGTTAGTGTATTCAGTGAGAACTTGATAGGTTGATCATCGTCGTGAGACTTTAATAACTTCCGGCACTTGCTGCAGCAGATTAAATAAGCGCTTTAGTGGTTCTAGGCTGCTTATCTCAATTGTCACACTGATATAGGCAACACCTTCTTGACGGTTAAGGTGTGAGTTTAAACCCATTAAGGAAATATCCTCAGCTGCAATGACATTTGATATATCTCTCAATAAACCAGGTCGATCATGCCCTTGAATAATCATGTCCACGGGGAATGTTGAGATATCTTTTGTCCCCCAATTTACATCAATTACTCTTTCAGGATTGCTTTCTAAGGCACTTTCAATATTGTTACATTGACGTTGGTGAATAGTAACACCGCGGCCTCTAGTAATGTAGCCAACGATTTTATCGCCAGGTATCGGTTTGCAGCAGCGTGCGAGTTGCGTTAATAGATCGCCAATACCTTCGATAGTTAACCCCTGGGCTTTGCTTGGTGTTAAGGTTGCAGGTTTGCTGATAAAGGGGAGCTCTTCCGCATCTTCAGTTTTTATTTTTGCGTTAGGTATTACCGTTTTAATGTGATTGATTACCGTTTGAATGCCGAGATCTCCCGCACCTAATGCGGCAAGCAAGTCGTTTAGATTTTTAAAATTAAAATCGTGAATCACACGAGCAAGCTCCCCCTTGGGAAGATGCTCGCGCCGATAGGCTTTTTCCCAAACCCCTTGTCCGGTTTCAAGGTTTTTCTCGTATTGTTCCTTGCGAAACCAGTGGCGCACTTTAACTTGAGCATGATGGGTGGCGAGGTAGCCTAAATTTGGGTTGAGCCAGTCGCGACTAGGAGATGCTTCCTTCCCTGTCATGATGGAGATGCGGTCACCTGTTTTGAGCTTGTGGGTCAACGGTTCGAGTTTATCATTGACTTTGGCGCCGCGGCAGCGATGCCCAACTTCAGTGTGAACATGATAAGCAAAATCCAGTGATGTTGCTCCTGCAGCCATATCAAAAATATCACCGTTAGGTGTAAATACATAAATGCGATCTTTGAAAATATCACTAAGCTCTACAGTATCCGCCTCATCATCACTTGAGACTTCTTTTTGCCAGTCCATGACCTCACGTAGCAGACTTATTTTTTGTTCATAGGTATCTTCATCGCCACCACCTTCTTTGTATTTCCAGTGTGCGGCAACA
>JAJFJO010000391.1 GCA_021774015.1 Gammaproteobacteria bacterium | reverse complement strand
CTTAACAGTGATATTATTTTTTTGTAACTGTTGGTGCAACGCGGGCAAGTCTTCAAGCGGAATGCCAAACTTTGATTCCATGCCCCCAGTGCAAACAAACTTATGATGCCCTGCCCCATAACCAGGATCAACTCTAAGAATGACTGACTGATCCTTAAAAAGCTCAGACCAGTGTTCTACTGGATATGTATTATCAATAGTAATATGCACACCTTGCAGCAGCGCATATTCATACTCGTGTTTTGCTGCAAAATTAGGTGTAAACAATATGCGATTACGCTCTATATCCGGAAATAAGCTGAGTATTTTATTGATCTCACCTACTGAAACACATTCGAAATTCAAACCCGCTGCATAGACTTGCTTTAGGATACTATCATGCGGATTGGCTTTCATGGCATAAAAAACCTGATCAACCGAAGAAATGCTTTTTAGATTATCGATAGCTTTCTTAACAATTGCTTGATTGTAGACGTATAAAGAATCATCGCTGTCCAATAATGCTAACAGCTTTTCTTTTTCTGTTTGCCACCAATGAATGGGAAGCTGCTCATTCTCTCCAAATTCTTCTTGCCACGTTTTACCAAGATGATAGCGACGAGGATGTTGTTCAATTAGCAATACATGCAATTGCTTTGCCAAACGTTCCGCTTGATCACTATCAACCACAAAAGTTAAATTTAAATCATTTGCCGCCTGTGACAGCATGTGGATTTTATGTGATTCAAAAATTTCAAACAGCGGCCCTAACTTATGCATAATCATCCGAATGTTTTCACCCACCAAGCTAATAGAGGCGCACGGGCCGATGAGTTTTGCCTGTGAAAATTGATTGAGTTCATCTAGCAATGCATCAATTTTTTGTGGACTATATACACTTCCATTATTATCAACCGAAACCGTGACGCTTGCCTCACTCGTAGAAATTAAATCTACGGACAAGCCATGCTTTTTAAAACAAGCAAATACGTCCACCAAAAAACCAACTTGCTGCCACATACGTACCGTATCAATGGTGATTAACAAAACATTGTATTTTATGATCACTGATTTAATATGAAGATTAATAGCTTCTCCATCAAGAGCAATCACAGTCCCCTCACGATCCGGGTGCAAGGTTTGTTTAATATATAAAGGTATGTTGCGTTGTTTTAACGGCTCTATACATTTTGGGTGGAGTACTTTAGCGCCCATCGATGCGATTTCTTGCGCCTCACTGTAATTTAATTGCTTTAATAATCGTGCTTCTGGTATATGGTGCGGATTAGATGTATAAATACCCAATACATCCGTCCAAATCTCACAACATTGCGCCCCCAGCTTTGCCGCAAGATATGCCGCTGAGCTATCTGAGCCTCCACGACCTAATAATACGGTATCGCCATTACTACCACTCGCAATAAACCCCTGGGTAATAATTGCTTGCGCATCTATTGAGGTGAGTTGTTGGTATAAATCTGCATCTTTCTCGTGACAACAATCGCCATTCAAGTGATCTTCTTTGGTAGAAGCCAATAAATAACGCGCATCTTGCCAGGCCACATTGATATTATTCTGCTGCAAAAAAACTTGTCCGATCTTTGTTAGCATTAACTCACCAAACGCCATGACTTTTGCATGCACTTTAGGGCTTGCATCGCCCACTAACGCAATGCCATCAATAATTTGTTCGAGTTGAGCAAAGTCTTCACCAATATAAGATTCAAAATCAACATGTAAACCATTCGCCAAATTCACATAGATATTTTTAATTTCAGTTACTACATCTTGATGTGTTTTTGTTAATGCTAACTCAATAGCCTGCTCCAATAAATTAGAAACTTGACTCGGAGCAGAACACACAATCACTGGACGTACATCATTAGCCACATGCGTTTTAACGATGTTAGCGATATTATTCCATGTTTCTAATGATGACACACTCGTGCCACCAAATTTACTGACTATAAAATCAGAAGTCATTTTACGTCCCCGCATTTTCGTTATGTAGGATTTTTATTTACGCTTTTGAGCTTGTTGAATATTCTCAAAACCACGAATCACAACCGGAGGCCTATCAGGAAATTCTGCTAGCAGTTTCAGGTCACCACCTATTGCTTGTATATATCCAGTTAAAGTCGATATAAGAATATCAGAGCGATTTTCTAAACGAGAAATACTTTCCTGCTTCATATGCAACCTATCACTAAGCTCAATTTGTGTTAATTTAAGTGCTTTTCTTAAATCACGCAGCGTTGACTCCTCAGCAACAAGCTCATCTCCACGCAGCTGAATTTTTTTCTGCCGTTCAGCTGGAAGTTTTTTAATTATATCACTTGATTTTGTCCCCACAATCACACCTTTTCTTCTACCAAAGCTAATAAATGTTCAGTCAATCGAGTATCGGCCTTATTTAATAATGTCTTGTAAAATCTTTTACTCTTTATTCCAGCCTTATTACCCGCAACCAATGAAATAGCATTACGATGTGGATCATATGCAAATGCCACCCTCCACACACCCGTACTAGTCTTAAAACGTAGTTCTTTCATCTTAGAGTATTTGGAACCATTTAATGTATCTACATGTGGTCTTCCTAAACTTGGTCCAAAATGCTCGAGCAATTTAGTATGCGCAAGTAATTCATCTTGAATATCAGTACCCAACACATAAAATTCCTTTTCAAACTTCTTATAAAACTGAACCACCCAACTCATAATATAACACCAAGATCATATGGCTTCAAGCTCATAAATATACCTTTTTCAAGCAGCTCACCTAATCTGCAAATAACGATAACTCAACGCCTCTTGCAAGTGTTGCTCTGTAATAACCTGTTTAGCGTCAAGATCTGCAATTGTGCGCGCAAGTTTCAGCACACGATGATAAGCGCGGGCGGATAAGCCTAATTTTTCAATCGCCTGTTCAAACCATTTTTTATCTCTATCTTGCAACGCACAATAATGCCAAAGTTCTTCACCCGTTAACTTTGCATTTACTTTGCCACAACGATTTATTTGCAATTGATGCACAGCCGTCACTTGCTCACGTAATTGTGCGCTGGTTTGTGCCTGGGAGGTATTAGCTTGCAATAAAATACTCGGGGGTAATCGCGGTATCGTCAGCTGTATATCAATACGATCTAACAGCGGCCCCGATATACGCGATTGATAACGCTGCACTTGTTCACCCGTACAACGACACTGCCCTTGCGGATCTCCTAAATAACCACAAGGGCAAGGATTCATCGCCGTAATTAATTGGAAACTAGCGGGAAATTGAACTTGATGACACGCACGAGAAATAGACACTTTACCCGCCTCTAAAGGCTCGCGCAGCACTTCTAATGAATGGCGATTAAACTCCGGCAACTCATCTAAAAACAAAACACCTTGATGGGCTAAAGAAATTTCTCCCGGTCTTGGCGGGTTGCCACCCCCCACTAAAGCAACACTTGATGCTGTATGATGCGGTGCTCGAAAAGGGCGCTGCCGCCAATGCTTCACATTAAATTGTTGCCGACTAATCGAATACACCGATGCAACTTCCAATGATTCTTGCTGCAACATATCCGGCAATAAACCTGGAAGGCGGCTCGCCAACATGGTTTTACCTGTGCCTGGTGGACCTATAAACAAAGCACTATGCCCACCCGCTGCCGCTAATAATAACGCACGCTTAGCATGCTCTTGCCCTACAACATCGGCAATATCCGGATAAGTTGTTGGCTTCTCTACAGCTACATATTGATCACGTTGAAAAGGCTGCATTATTTCACGCTGCGATAAATGCGCGCAGACGTCTTTAATATGCTTTGCAGCAAAAATAATATTGTTTTCTAGAAGCGATGCTTCTTGCGCATTGTCATGCGGCACAATAAAGTGTTGGTGATGCTCTTGCGATGCCATCACAAATGGCAGAATACCGCTCACTGGCCGCAGCTCGCCGTTTAATGCCAGCTCCCCAACAAACTCAAAATTATCAACACTATTTCTAGGGATTTGATTGGAGGCCGCCAAAATCCCTAACGCAATCGGCAAATCAAAACGCCCGCCTTCTTTAGGTAAATCCGCTGGTGCTAAATTCACAATAATCCGTTTGGCAGGAAACTCAAAACTACTGTTAATCAAGGCACAACGCACGCGATC
>JAJFJO010000040.1 GCA_021774015.1 Gammaproteobacteria bacterium | reverse complement strand
TGGATCGATACAATTCTGCTGCGCAATACCGCAGTGCCATCGCGCAATCGTTTCACCAATCGGCGCAGCAGTCACTGCACAACTCTCAGTCGATTAAGCCAACGTTGCATATATACCAGGGGGCTGCTATTAATGTCTTTGTTGCCCATGATTTGAGTTTTTATAACGTACTAAAAAACTCAGTGGATTTGCCACGCCCCATGCCATCGATGATGAAGTAAACACGTCATGGGACATTATGCGCCAACATCCGATGGCTTATTAGCACCCCTGCAACCTTGGTTAGATGATCCAGAGGTGGCAGAAATATTGCTTAATCAGCCGGGTGAGATTTACGTTGAAAAAAAAGGTCGGCTAGAGCGTTTTGATGTACCGGCTTTTAATGAGCGATCAGTACAGAGCGTGTTTCAGTTGATTGCCAATGAGAACCGTCAAGAACTGGGTGAGCATAAACCATTATTATCAGCTAGCCTCAAAGACGGGTCTCGTGTGCAAATCGTGCTGCCACCCACCGCAAAATACCCGACTTTATCCATACGCCGAAAAGTAGTGCGACATTTTACGCTAGATGATTATCGACACATTGATTTCTATCGTAAAGCCACCGCTTTTGGTCTCAATGCAGATCATTTTTCTCAGTTGAGTGAATGTGAAAAAGAATTGGTTGTTTTGTACCAACAACAGCAGTGGGGTGCTTTTATTCAAAAAGCGATTGAGTGCAAAAAAAACATTGTTATTTCTGGAGGCACCAGTAGTGGTAAGACCACTTATTTAAATGCTTGTTTGCGTCACATTCCAGAGCATGAGCGTATTTTGTTATTAGAAGATGCACGAGAAATTGATATTCCACACCTTAACCAAGTCAGTCTATTAAGTAGCAAGGGGGAGCAAGGCCTTGCAAAGGTGTCAATGCAAGATTTAGTGCAATGCTGCCTGCGTTTGAGGCCAGATCGTATCATCATCGGTGAAATACGCGGCAAAGAAGTGTTGGATTTTCTTGGTGCTTGTTCAACGGGCCATGAAGGCTCACTCACATCGATTCATGCCAACAACCCACGTATTGCTTTGATGCGCATGACGCAGCTCTACAAACAAAACAACGTACCCTCTATGTCGGACCAAGATATATTGCGAGAAATTAATGAAGTGGTGGATGTGATCGTTCAGTTAGACAAAAACGAACAAGGGCGACATGTGCGCAGTATCTATTATAAGTATGGGCAAATAGAATATGATCAATAATATCAGCCTGAGGTTGTATTCATTACAGCAGAAAATAAAGAAAAATAGAACGCTATTATGGATAATCATAGCGACCATTGCACTGATGGGCTTGCAGCTTTGCAATGTAGTATTGATGCACCTTTTGGGGCTCAATAATACAGCTTGGCCGTGGAGTTTTATCGAAGTAATGAGCTATGGTTTTTTTGTTCCTATCATTATTGCACTCACAACAACCTATACACCGATTATTGCTGGTGTTTTTTGGTTGTTGGGCGGTGTTAAACGAGCGATTGCGCAGCGGATACTATTGGTATGGGTAGCTGTGATGTGTTTAAGCACTCTAGCAGTATATGTCTTCAGCCTGTGGGAAGGCTTGAACCTAACATCCACTCCTTGGCTTGCGTATTCATTCTGGGTGCGATTGCCGTCAGACAGTATGGCGTTTAATCATTTGCTGATGTGTTTGATGGCCAGTTATTCATTACTGTTTTTTGCTTTTGTTCTTAAATGTTTTTCAACACAAACCAAGGCTGAAAAAGTTTTTGGTCAGGCACATTTTTCTAATGCTTTTGAAATACAGCGTGCAGGATTGTTTTCACATCAAGGTGGTGTTGTTTTGGGTAGGGCGTATGGACAGATATTACGATTGCCAGGGTATGAGAGTGTATTAGTGGTTGCACCTACAGGTAGTGGTAAGACCACCGCAATTGCTGTGCCTAATTTAATTGAATGGCAAGGGTCAGGGGTGTTTAATGATCTTAAAGGCGAGCTTTATAACTTAACAGCAGACTATAGAAAAAGGGTACTTAACAATGATTGTTATCTGTGGGCACCTGCCGATGAGCAAAAACAAACGGTGTGTTATAACCCGTTTTTCTACGTGAGTAGCAACCCTAATTTACGCATTAGGGATTTACAGCTTATTGCTGAAATATTGATACCAGCCACCAAGTTAGGTGAAGGGTTTTGGTACCAGTCTTCTCGTGAAATTTTTTTAACGTTAGCGCTCTATTGTTTTGAAACTAATGGAATAGCAACTTTATCTAAAATACATGACCTGTCAAAGCAACATTGCTTTTTTGAATGGTTGGAAACAGAATTGGTGGTTCATGAAGATATTTTTTCGAAGTATTTGAAGCAAAATACGAATGCTATTTTAGGGGCAGATAAAAAAACTCAAAAAAATATCTTGAAAGATTTTCACTCGCGAATGAGTGTGTTTATTGATCCGCTGGTGGGTTACGCAACGTCAAAGAACGATTTTGATTTTAGGCAATTAAGACGCAAAAAAATGAGTGTCTATGTGCATATACCTGATTCTGATAAGGAGCGTTTGAGTCCGATACTAACATTGTTTTGGGCTCAGTTAATTAATACGGTATCAAGTCATGAACCTCAAAAAAATGAACGGTATGGAATATTAGCATTGATGGATGAGTTCGGTAATATGGCGCGTATTAATAAACTAAAAGAAGGCATGTCATTTTTAAGAGCCTACAATATGCGTTGTATTATCATTGTGCAATATCTGGGTCAAATCACCTCAATCTACGGACGAGATGATGCCAAGGGATTTTTGAACAGTAAAGTTAAAATTGCTTTTGCCTCGAATGATATGGATGATGCACAATTTTTTTCAAAAGCATTAGGTACACGAACGGTTAGGGTATCGTCAAGTTCGGTAAATACGGGTCATGACAACCGTTCTGGTTCACGAAGTGAGAGCCGAAGTTTTCGATCGCGACCGCTCTTAAGCTCTGATGAAATTATGCAGTTATCCCAGGATAAATCTATCATACTCATCGAATCGCGTAGCCCGATTAAAGTGGATAAATGCTATTGGTTTAAAAATCCAAGATATTGGCAATTGCTAAACAATTATCCGCTCACAACGAATGTAAAAGAAGAGTCGCATGAGTCTCAATAATGACGTACGTCTCATGGGATTTTGTGCGGCAAAGCCGACACTTAAAACCACCAAGCACGGTACATCCATGGCAATCTTAGTTATTTATACACAAGAATATGTTAAAGATAAAGAGCCCATCAGTCAGGCACACCGTTGCGTATTTTTTGGCGATCGTGCAGAATCCATTGTAAAATATGCGTCTAAAGGGCGACATATCCATGTGCGTGGCTCATTGAGGTCTCAGCATAAAGGTGAAGGTGCAGAGAGACGTTATTACACCAGTATTTTAGTGGAAGAGTTTAGGCTGTCGCCCAGGCAAAGTATTGAAGCGTTAAAAGATACATTGCGTGAAATTCTTGATGATAATAATATTGATCACTGTGATCAATTACAGATATTGCATGATGAACAGTAAAAAGGACGTAGTATTTAAATGCTAGAAGTGGTATTTTACTGAATATCCTATGAGTAGTGACTGCATTCAGCGTATTTTATTATTTGTTATCGATGTTGAACATTTGAGTATCTTGTTGAAACCGGCGTTTACTTGTTAAGGTATTGCGCAGAGTGTGTGTTAAGAAAAACTATATAAGGAATGTGTAATGAATGCTATTTTTACTGTTATTGCTCTTGTTGTATCCACGATACTGTTCGGGCTGTTAGTATTTTTGCTTGTGTTACCTATAATTTCTCTATTTTTTTTATGGCTCTGGAATATGGTAGTCACTTACCTAGCTATACCCCATACTATTACCTATTGGCAAAGCGTAAAACTATGTGCTTTGATTTATATTGTTCGGGGATTGTTGGGGATTAGTTGGCATATGTCCAGTTCACAAAAATAGCAACCAGAATGCGATGATGTTACAAGCGCCCAAGATTACTGTCATTTCCAACCCAACTACAGAAATATACTAGCAGGTTTTTTGGGTTGGAATGTGAAATGTGAACGATAGATATAACAACCTAACACAGGTTGCTGAATGAGTTTGCATATCAGTTGTGCTTAATTTCTAGGTGGTTTTGGATTGATAGGATTGCATCTCTAATCCAACCTAGGATCAAGGCATTCTAACGCCCAATTACCGAATAGATAGCCGATTTATATGGGGAACCCCCGCTATTTGGTCAGGGAAAACTAACATGTCTACGATACGATCACCGCGATGAATCGGAGGGGGGTTAGCTTCCGAATAGAGATTGTGATCATTACCATAAATTTCTTCCCAATTCCCATTAACTTTTTTTATAGCATGAGAATAATTATTATTTTTGCCATAAAGCACGATTGAAGCAGATTGTAAATTATTAGTCCCTATGAAGCCGAGTCCATGAGCAATACTGAGTAGTTTGTCTAAATCATTTTC
>JAJFJO010000390.1 GCA_021774015.1 Gammaproteobacteria bacterium | reverse complement strand
ATGTTGCTGTTGCCGAGGTGCGCTTGCAATCAACACAGGCACAAAACATAATTACACAAATAAAAAGCTTGTTGCATTTATCTATCAGTCGCTATGCTGAACCCTCTCAGGATTATTATAAAGTTACATCAAATGTTTTGTATCGTGTCGGTTTGCTTAGCCATATCTGTACTGCAAAAGTTACTGACTTTACTTTACAGTATGCAGAAGATGCTGAGCTCGCGGCGCAACTTTCTCAGCTAAGCAACCAAATTGATGGTAATGCTTTAACTGGACTACACGCTGAATTACTTACTGAAGTACCCGCGTCCACAGCCACAGGTGATGGTGATTACGCTGCAGAATTTATCGCCCTCATAGATGCGTTATATCAGCATGAGTTGGCCTATCAGATGCTACAAAAATTTGCAGTGCTTGCCGCATTACCACAAACGGTAATCTATCATTTGCAGCAGTTATGGGGCAAAGCTTACATAATAGAAATGGTCAGGCGCTTTGTGTTCGCCTTAAGTGATGACAAGAGTGACGATACCAGCAACTTGCTATCAAGAATAATCGATGAACATTTAGGTGAAGATGAAAGCCATCAAAGCGAACGATTTGGGTTGCGCGCTGATGTGACACTAAACAAAGTTACTGTGATACTAACGCAAAATTTTAGTCATTACGCTGATAACTCAGCATTGATTGATCCAGTGCAATTTGTCATGCAAAATCAAGTACAAGCGTTATTGGGCGATGCTCGGCTTAAAACTGTGCTCGCTAACCCAGCTGAAGTTAAACTGCAAACGGATAAGCTTGAGTGGTTTAGTAATGATTATCAACCTGACACTAAATATCTACCTTATGCCTATGAAGTGGCTGATGTTGAACTATTAATATCACGTTTGCCAAAAGAAAAACCAGGTACCAGAATATTTAAACCCATCGTCAATATGAAAAGAGACTCGGACGATGATACAGAGGCTTTAGAGGCAACCAACCCATTAGATCTAACAACCGCGCTTGGTCAAATTAATACTACACAAGTTGCTATTGGACAAACAAATCGTTTCATGTTACCAATCTGCGTCGATACAGCGACAGAGGATAAACCTGATATTGGTGCACCACTTTATTGGCTTTTGTTATGTATTAGATTGACTCAGAAAGAGGATCAACGTGAGTTGAAGTTTCTTGGTTTTATCCAAATGGGGCTTGAGTCAGACGCTGAAGCCCATCAATTTCTTTCAACCTTTAATCAAACTTTGCTGCAAACGATGGCTGCTGTATTTGGTGTGCCAGTTATAAAAAGCAACACACAATTTATCCCTCTTAACATCAGTCAAAAGCACCAGGCCATTCGCAACAGCGGCCCTGTTATTGTAGAATGCATGAGACATTATATTAATGAAACGGATTCATCTGGTCATATTTATTTTCGAGTTTTTGATGTTGAATCCATACGCTCAGAGCATCGTTTTCTCTTGAACGAATTTCGTGTGGACACCACTGCTATGAGTTACCACGAGGATTCAGCGCTCACCTTGCCTCTTAACCCGTATGTTAAAACCAATATTGCTTCTTGCGAAGATAGGCCAAAATTGTTTGATCAATATAAAATGGTTGGCAGTGCTGAATCAGGCTTTATTGCAATTGGCATGACGAGAGAACAGGGCTTGGAATTATTAACGGAAGCGATAAAACAACCAGCTAATAGAGTTGCAATTGCTCCTGATGTGCGTAGAGTGATGCTGGCACCGGATAATATTTGGCAAGGACTTGATAAATCGACCATAATAACCAATGAGCAGTTGGTAATTGTTTGGTATCTTGCCATCCTATACTTCACTCTAAATAGTTTTAAACGTATAATTGCTCACATAGCGCCGCCAAAAGCTCCTGCTGATCAAACATTGGTAGCGCAGCATCGCAAAATTTTGGCGATTCTTCCCAGACATGAAATTGCTCATCTGGTGCATGTCATAAACACCAATAGTGCATTGACAGTAAATTTTGAGGATAATACGCCTATTGAGCAAGCTAAAATACTCACGAGGAATGCCATATTATTGACCCGTCACCTCAGTGGTGAGGATAACCGCCAACTTACCAAAGTGAGAGATTGGTATAGAAATTATACTGCACTTGAAAGACAAATATTAGAATACTGTAAAACAGAGCAAGCCTGTCAGAAGTATTTATTGTATTTGGCTCAAGGTGGTTTTATTGGCACAGCAACTTTATTATTTTTTGCGAGAAAAGTGAATAAGTTTGATTTATGTGTTTGGCAACGTGATACTAGTGGTATATTACAATTGACAGCTACATTCCCAACTCGTTTAAAGGGGGCTAGTGCGGAGTTGCCAAAGCGCAAAAACTATCATGTGTTAACACATAAGGGCAACAAATTTTCTTTGCTATACGAAGCTTTATCTAGCGGCAGACTCTCAAACAATGACAAAGCACATTATTCTCGTTTAGCAGTGTTAAATAAAACTGTGAAGTTTCATCGCTCGATACCCGGTTATGATTATGCAGGTGATGCTGTATTACATGATCTTAAATTTGATGAGGCAGTTGTAGCTATAGCATGTTTAACCAACAATAGGTTAGCCGTTGCAGGTGAATCCGGTTTGATTTGGGTTATTGATGAACTATCGCGGCAAAAATTGGTAACAATTGAGGGTTATCAAGGTGCGATGATACAAGCACTATATACTTTGTCAAATAATAATTTGATGGTGGTCACTGCAAGCGGTATATTTATTCATAATGCCTCTGATGGCAAATTGCTGCTACAGTATAATGGCGCGCACTCTACAGCAAACATTACAGCATCACAATTTGTTTGTAATACTAAGTTTGTAACGGGTGGTCATGATGGTAGTTTAAAAATCTGGAGTACATTAAGTCTCAGATGCATCGCTACTATCAATGAACACCAATCCCGTATTAGCGCTATAACCAACCTTAATGCAAAATATTTTGCAACTGCTGCTGATAAAGAAGTTATTATTTGGGATGCAGCCGAACTGACTTGCGTCCGAAAGTTAGAAGTACCAGCAATGGAAGCACTTTGCACGTTTGACAATAAACTTATAATGAGTGGTGACGCGGTTGATGGAAAAATTTATTTTTACATCTGGGATATAAGTGATAAAATGCCTGAAAACTGGCATTGTAAAGTTAGGTTTCCCGCGTTTGATTCAACAACGGCTGCTATACACACATTTTGCCATTTAGGTCAAAATCGTTTAGCCAGTGCTGGTAGTAACTGTGCCATACACATTTGGGACTTTAGTCAACTCGATAATATTCAACGTATTGGTTCAGTAGATACTATTCGTGATGATTGTCGACAAATAACCTTCACAAATAACGGCCACTTAGCCGCTTGTGATACACTTGGTTGTGTATATTTTCTTGAATACCCTTTAATGAAACTACAAAAATCTATTAGTACCAAAATTCATGAAAATTATATATATGCTATACAAGCTTTGCCAAATAATCGTGTTGCCACTGGTTCAAATGACAATACCATCAAAATTATCGGTGCTGACTTACATGACGTACAGCATACACTGCGCGGCCATACCAACTTTGTGCATGCGCTCACTTTATTGCCTAATAACATACTTGTTAGTGCCGGTAATGATTGCTCGATTCGCTTTTGGAATATTGATACCGGCGAAGAAATCAGCGATCTTTGTGTGAGTGCTGCGCACACCGGTGGTATTTATGCACTAGCTACTATTGCGGATAATCGCTTAGTTAGCGGTGGGCTCGATCACAGCATTAAAATTTGGGATTTAGCCAGTATGGACTGTATTGCCACACTGACCGAACACACTGATAACGTGCTAACACTTGCGACCTTACCAAACAATCAATTGGTCAGTGGTTCAAATAACGGTGAGCTATTTATTTGGGATGTTGATCGTCAGGTTGTACTGCAGCAAGCAAAAACCCATTCTGCCATCAGAAGACTTTGCGTCATTAACAGGGGGCAGATTGCTAGTGCTGAGGAGAATGGTAAAGTGATACTTTGGGATAGCCAAACAGCCGCACAAATTACTGAGCTGCCCGGTCATACACACAGTGTTTATGGTTTATGTCTTGCACCGAATGGCCAACTAATCACTGGTGGGTATCACCTGCATCAACCTCAATCGGAGTTGAAAGTGTGGGATTTACAAAGTCAATCCTGTATTCAAACTTTAGCTGCTGAACAAGTTTATGACTTGTGCTTAACATCCCATGGTGCAATCATCACAGCAAATCTAAATTATAGCATTAGTCGCTATGAAATTGCTTCAATGCAACGATTTTTTGATGCAAGCACAATCGAATTGTTTGATATCATTAGCCATATTATTGTGCATGAAAGCTATATACATCTGTATTTTAGACCTGATCAAAGTAGTGAATATATCTATGAAAAATTTGTCTGGGATATTTTTAACGCCCTACTTGAAGCAAATCGGGATCCATCATTACAAACTGCCACCCTCAAATATTCCATTATTGGTAAAGAAAGCAAAATTGAATTGTTAGAGATGCCAAAGCAATTGTTCGTAGCATTGGTACAATTTTTTATGGCTTGGGATATAAGGATTGAAATAGAACAATTAAAAGTTGAGGCTGCTGGAGATCGCACCACACTACCTTTCTTTCAGCAATTGGCCGCAGAAAATCACAGCGCATCCGCATCCGCATCCGCATCCGCATCCGCATCGGCATCGGCATCCGCATCCGCTGCTGCTGCCGCAGCACATGCAAGTGCTACAACTGAGCGGGATGACAGCGCGCAAGCGGCGGCAGCCAGTGCTCTAGGTTTCTAGGTAACCAAAAGGAATTTATACGCCATTAATATGAATAAGAACAGGGCGACACGAAAACCCTTTTGGCCGTTTAAGTTGATCGATTTTTTAAGGATATGCAGAGAGTCCGTCTCTATGATTTTTTTGACGTCAAGTCACACGGTAGAATTTGCGATAGGGTACATAAAAAAACACTGCCAGCCAGCGGTATGGGTTGGACGTGGGTTATTGATCTTGGGTGGTTTTAGGCTAGACCTGTTTCCGCCTCATTGATATTGTTTTGATTGTAATGTCGGTATGTCGACGTGATGATAACCGAAAGATCAGATGGAGATGTATGATGCAATCACGAAATTTTGGGCTGTCACCTGCTGCGACCACCTCTGTTTTAGCGCTGATAAGTACCTTACCCCGCTACGGGGTCCGAGGGGAGTATCACGAGGCGCTGGAGCAGTACACAAGTACAAGAGAGAACGGAATCGATGCCGACGGCCCAGAGACCGACCGGGAACTGTCTCTTACGGAAAAGACCGGCTTTCCCAATGATGGGAGATATGATTGGGTAGAAGAGCCGGAAATAGCGGAGTATATAGAGGGTGAGGCAAGAAAAGACTGGTATCGTGCCCGATATACGGAAGGCCCTAAAGACCGCGCCTGGATGCAGCAAAAAGACCGTAACTATTTATCCCGCCTGGGTCGCGAGCTTGAGCCTGAACTGGCAAAACTTGAGACAGATCGCTCTCGCTTGCAAGCCAATGACATTCATTATTTAGAACAGCTCCAAAGGCTATGTAAAAATCTACCGGAACAATTGAAAGAGTATGAGCTTGATAAGTTTGAAAACATTGAGCAACAGCTGCTACAAGCGCAACAGCGAGTGCCTGACATTTTAGCCGTGTCTGGTGATAACTCGGTTACTGCAACCGTGCTTGCAGCCATTGCAGCTGAACAACCGACACCATCAACACGATCGTCATCAGAACAAGAACCAAAAGCACAGGAGCGGCCGGACCAAGATGCAAAA
>JAJFJO010000389.1 GCA_021774015.1 Gammaproteobacteria bacterium | reverse complement strand
ATCTTAAAACGTCTCCCATCACAGCTAAACTCAAAAATTGATGAATTATTGCCATGGAACTGGCAACCATCTGAACCGCTCAATTTAGAATTTCAGTGAATTTACATATAGGCTAGCTGGTATGCCCGGACGGTTACAAATAAGACGGTTAAGTCAAATGCAGTGGGATTATGTCATTACAGCCGCAGGAAAGATGGCAGAGCAAAATCCTGAATTACACGCACGTACATTATTCATTATGAATGCACTGTTCGCCATGTATCTTAGAATTTCAGAATTAGCGGCCAGTGATCGATGGACGCCGAAAATGTGTGATTTCTATCGTGACCATGATAACCACTGGTGGTTTGTAACCGTCGGCAAGGGCAATAAAAAACGTCAAATCGCTGTGAGCGATGCGATGCTTAAAGCACTTAAACAATGGCGAAAATATTTAAACTTATCTCCCCTGCCCTCTTTGGCAGATCAATCACCTTTATTACCAAAAACAAAGGGCAAAGGCCCTATTACCAGTACCACCTATATTAGACGATTAGTGCAAGCTTGTTTTGATGCCGCAATCATCCAATTGCACAATGATACGAAGAATGAGGAAGCTGAAGCATTGCTCGATGCGACCGTTCACTGGCTACGTCATACGGGTATTTCGGAAGATGTTAAAACACGACCCAGAGAGCATGTCAGAGATGATGCGGGCCATAGCTCAAGTGCTATTACCGATCATTACATTGATATTGAACTTAAAGCAAGACATGCTTCTGCTAGAAAAAAGCTGATAAGAACAAAGGATTAATGTCTGATTGGGTCTGTAAATTACTTTGTGTAAACGCCACCAGTCAGGCGGTTTATTCAGTGCAATATTATTAAAGCCCTGAATTGCTATCCACGATAGCAGATTATCCCTGCAATAAAAATAAAAAATTGCAAGGCTGTGGGTATGTGTGTGATATCAACGAGTTGATTCATGCACATATCCATAGCATGAGCCTATGTGGTGTGCGTGTAAAATCATTCAATGATAGAACTTTTGTAGCAAAATCGGCCGGTTAGTGCAAGCGTTTTTTTCTATGTCATGATAAACTGATGCTGCAACGAGTTATAACTCGTCATTGGTGTTGTTTTAAATGTACAATTGTTGTTATATCACTTGCTAACTTAATGGAACAAAAGGGATTTTGATGTCTAGGGATGAAAGTTTAATTGCTGCTTATTTGCTTGACGGCAAGGGTGGAGGTAAAAAAATTGGCTGGAATGATGTGGAGCAGTGGTCGCCAGACCAGGGCATTCTTTGGGTCCATCTAAATTACACAGTCCGTCGTAGCTCTCAGTGGCTCAACAAGAGTAGTGGCTTAGACAAAATTACTGCAAAAGCGATGCTAATGGAGGAGTCAAGGCCTCGTAGTGTCATCACTCCTAAAGGGCTTCTTCTCTTTTTGAGGGGTGTGAATCTAAATCCAGGTCAAGACCCAGAGGATATGGTCTCCATACGCACTTGGATTGATGAACATTGCATTATCACAACCCGCAAACGCAAATTACTTTCTATAGATGATATTCGAAAAGCCATAGATGAAGGGCTGGGCCCTAAAACACCTGCTGAATTTTTGAGAATGTTGAATGACCGTTTGTTGGATCGTATGTCTGATGTTATTGAATCGGTTGGTGAACAAGTAGATGAGCTGGAACAAGAAGTTGTGAGAGCTGAAAGTCATTTATTGCGACCCAAAATTGCAGATCTTAGACGTCAATCAATATCAATAAGGCGTTATTTGTCGCCACAATGCGAAGCTTTGAATAGGTTGTATCAGGAAGAGACAACCTTCCTTTCACAGACAGACAGATTGCATTTCAGGGAGGCTAATGAGCGCATTATACGATACATTGAAGATCTTGATTCAGCTAGGGAACGTGCTGGGATTACACAAGAAGAATTAACCAGTCGTTTGTCGGAGCAAATGGACCGGCGCATGTATATATTATCAGTTGTTGCCGTTGTGTTTTTACCGTTGTCATTTCTAACTGGATTGCTAGGAATTAATGTTGCCGGTATCCCCGGTGCAAATTATAAATGGGCATTTTTGTTAGTTTGCAGTGGTTTGTTTGCTATTCTGCTAATTATGTTTTGGATTTTTCACAAGAAAAAGTGGATATAAGATTTATGAAAAGGATAGCCTTGATTTTTTTAGTGCTCAGCTTAATAAGTTTGAATGCCTATTCTGAAACTAAAATCCAACAGAATAATAAAATATTTTTTAACACAGAAAGCGCGACTTCACAGTTTGATGAAATAAACAAAAAACTATCTGATCCTGGTATAAACTTAAACAGCCTGATCAGTTATGTGAAAAATTTAGAGGATTTGCAAGATCAAGCTGAAGTGTGTGTTAATAAATCGGAAATAGAATTAAAAAAACTAAATGAAATCTTACAATCATCACAGCTAGAGCAATCTATTTTAATACAACAATCTGAATATAAATATCTGCAGAAAAAAAAGCTTTTTTATTCAAAACATCTTTCTGAATGTCGATTTTACGTTTATCGTTCGAAAGAAGCCTTAGTTGGCTACAAAGATACAATTCAAAAGTTGAGTACTTATAAGATGTTGAAACGTAGTGCTCCTATTTGGACAATCAGTGAAAAAGGATTGTATGCTTCATTAGGAAAAATTAATTTCCAAAGTATGTATCGATCAAGCGGGATTGAAAATATAAGTCTGTTGCAGATTATATTTGGACTTATCCTAATTGGCTTTGGTGTGGCGACTGCGACATATCTACGTTCATTAGGTCATCATTGGATGGATAACCATCCAGGAACATCTCAAGGAATATTCTCTTTAGTTGCAGTGTTTTCTTCATTCATCATACCGATTGCTTTTTTGGGGATAACAAGCGTGCTATTTAGCGTGTTTTTTATAAAAATACCGGGCAATCAGATTTTAGAGGTGCTTAGCTACTCGGCTTTGGGTTTTATTTTATTATTAGCCGTATCAAAATACCTCTTTTGTTCACCATACAGTGCTAAAAGCCCATTAGGGCTATCACTCAATCTTGGTAAATCACTTCATAAGCGGGCAATTATAATTCTTGCCTGGGTATTTCTTGGCATATTATCAGCAACGGCTTTTGATAATCAGCCTTTATCTCCTTCATTGATTGAGCTTGCGAGAACACTTTACATCACAGTATTTGTTGGTCTTTTAGCATGGTTTTTTTTGGTTTTTTATAAGATGCCTGTAATGCAGGTGCTGCATCATACGGCCTTTTTAGTAATAAAAATAATCGTATCATCGCTGCTATTGGTGACGATACTGACAGAATGGATCGGCTTTCATCAACTCGCTATTTTCATAATTACGGCCATATCACTTACACTAGGGTTATTGCTTTTGGCGGTTGGAGCATGGCGATTGATTAATAATCTCTATAAGTGGTTTGATGACAATAAATATCATGCGGCAAGAGGGTTTAAAAATTTAGTTGGTGTGAAACCACACAGGAAACTAAAGGAAGTTCAGTTAATTAAGTATATTTGTTATCTTGCCGTATTATTTGCGACTATTGTAGTCATGATGAAGATTTGGGGGGCATCCCAAAATATTATAGATTCAGTAGTTGAAAGTATCACAAGTGGCTTTACTTTTGCGGAAATTAAAATAATTCCTTTGAATATAATTACTGCTCTCATTTCATTTTCCTTTATTTTACTGGCAGGGAGATTTTTAGCAACGATTGCGGCAAGGAAAGAGCGTTTTGAAGGTGAAAAAGATACCCAAGTTGCTGTGGCGTCCATTGTAGTATATGTCGCTTTTGCAATAGCGTTATTATTTTCTCTTCTGATTGTCGGCGTTAATTTCACTGGCCTAGCAATTATAGCTGGTGCATTATCTGTTGGTATAGGGCTAGGTTTGCAAAATATTGTTAATAACTTCGTCTCGGGAATTATTCTTCTGTTGGAAAAACCGATAAAACCTGGTGACCGTGTGATTGTTGGCAGTACAGAAGGTTTTGTGAAAAAAATTCGACTCAGATCAACACAAATAACCACACTAGCCAAAGAAGACGTAATCGTACCTAATGCTGATCTTATTGCCAATCAGGTTACAAATTATATGTTTCGTGATCACAATTGGAGAGTTGTTTGTCAGGTTGGCGTAGCCTATGGCAGTGCTATTCATTTGGTAAAGGAAGTGTTACTTGAGGTTGCATTGAAGCACCCAGACGTCGTGCAAGACGCGCCAAACCAGCCATCCGTTTTATTTAGGAATTTTGGAGACAGCAGTTTAATCTTTGATCTGTGGTGTATCATCAATGATGTCAACAAGAAATTTATTGTTGCCAGCGAATTAAATTTTGCTATTGATGATGCATTCAAAGCCCATAAGATAACGATTGCATTTCCACAGAGGGACGTGCATATCAAAGATCACGCCCCAATTCAACAATCGTAACTTTAACTGAGGAGATAGTTTATGACATCAAAATATTTAGACCCCTGGGGTTGGTTTACACGCACTGGCAAGCATCCTTTGCAACGAGTGCAAAGTAACCATCCATTTGCTCACCTTCACCATGAGATGGATCGTATGTTTGATGATTTTTTTACGCATCTTGGTATGGATCCTGAAAGAACATTGCTACCCTATACAGAAATGTCCGTTTTTCCAAAAGTAGACGTATCTGAAACTGATAGCGCATATCATATTACTGCAGAGCTGCCTGGTGTAGAAGAAAATGAAGCTAAGGCAGAGCTTTCTGAAGGGGTGCTAACTATTTCTGGTGAAAAAAAATCAGAACATGAAATAAAAGACAAGAAATGTCATCGTGTTGAACGGACATATGGTGCCTTCAGTCGAGCAATCCCTTTGCCTGTAAATGCAGATCCAAAGACCGTAAAAGCCAAAATGTCGAAAGGCATTCTAAGTATCGATATCAACAAGAAACTAGATGCGAAATCCAACGTTACCAAGATTGATATTGAAACGGAATAACGGATAAAGATATTTTATGCAAAAAATACTGTTACATGAAATCTATGGGAATATGGTAAGTACTATCATTTCGCTGATAGTGATAGTGCTTGCTACGTTGTTGGTATATTTCATTTTTGCGAGAAAAATTGAGAGCACTCGACAAAAACGTCAGTTTAGAATTCGCTCTTTTTACATCGGATGCATTGTTTTTATATTTTTAATGGCGAGAATATGGGTCGAAGGCTTCACACATTTGTTAGCTGTATTAGGTTTGGTTTCTGCTGCTTTGGTTGTGACAAACAAAGAAACCATCATGAATTTTGTGGGATGGCTAGTAATAAACTGGCGTGGACTTTTTTCTGAGGATGATTTAATACAAATCCAACAGTACAAAGGCTACGTTAAGTCATTTGGCATGCTTTATTTTACCCTGGCTGAAATATCAGAAGGAAGGAATGGTGATATTACTGGTAGAGTGATACGTATCCCAAATGGTTTGGTTGCAAATAATGCTCTAGTGAATTATTCACAAACTTCACATCTGCTGGAGCATGTATTTTCAATCATTATTGTACAAGACTGTGAGCCTGAGTACGCAATAGAATTCCTGTCAAAACTTGTGAACGAAGTTATTGCTGAATTTTATAAAGGTAAAAAAGAATATTCTATGGAGTATTTAAAAAAGCATCATAAATATTTGATGGCTAGAATAAATTTAGAAGCAAGGGTAACAATACACCCTAAGTTGGATAAACCGACTGGTATTGAGCTAACAACACACTTCTATTGTTTTTCTCAAGATGGAGAAAGGATCCAGCAAGAAATATGGCTAGCACTACTTAAAGCTCTCCAGGATGAGGATAAGATCAAGTTGTCTTATAATATTTGATCACAAGTTTTTCTCAAACATGAGGCTCACTATATTCATTTAATTTCAGCTTCCGCTATTTCTCCTCGAGGGTCCATTTCGGCTGTAATAGGACTGGTTTGAGGTATTACAATAAAACTCTCCTCTTGCGGTGTGGAAGGAATGGATGCTTTTCTCCAGCTCAAGAATACCGTCAGGAGCCCACTAACAGTCATAACATAGAAAAACAATCCATTAGATCCAAATATATGCATAAAAATTGGCGCAATAAAAGGGCCTGCTGTAGCGCCAAAGCTGTATGCTAATAATATTCCTTGCGTACCAGAAATAATATCTTTTTGATCAAGGCTATCACAGGCATGACTAATACTGACAGGATAAATCGTGAAAGCCAGCCCACCAAAAATAAACAGAATCACGTATAAGGAATAGCTCCCTCCAAAAAAATAGATAACGCTTGCTGATGTAAGAATAGTTAACGACGATAAGATAAGCAATACTAGACGACGCTCAATATAATCAGAGAGTTTACCTACGGGATACTGTAAAAACATTCCTCCAAAAATCACTAACGCCATGAGCAGGCCAACATCTGAGGTGTTACCTGTTTTTTGCATGATTACTAACGGGAGCAAGCCATAAATAGCACCTAAAACAAGCCCCGAACAAAAAGATCCCATTACGCCTGATCCAGAAACGCTAAAAAGTTTTTTAAAGTCTAATGATGATGGCTCACTTATTTCTGGACTAGGAATTTTTGTCAGTGCAATTGGAATGATCGAAAGAGAGCACAGCATTGCTGTTAGAGCAAATAACATGATCGTATTTGGGTCGCTCAAGTTGATCATAAATTGCCCCAGGGCTTGCGCTGCATATAAGCTAATCATGTAGAGTGCAAGAATTTGTCCCCTTATTTTAGTATTTCCAAGAGAAAGCAGCCAACTTTCAACAACGATAAAAATGCCAGCTGTAGCGAAGCCCCCAATAAACCTTAAAATCAACCAGACCCAATGATTTAAAAAAGCGCCTTGCAAAAAGCTGATTGTAGCCAGTAAAGATGCAAATGCAGCAAAAGATCTTATGTGGCCGACCCTGATTATGTAGCGTTCGATCTTAAATGATCCATAAGCAAGCCCAGCGTAATATGCGCTACTCACCGACCCAATGAAAAGAGCACTAACACCTTCATGATGAAGGCGTACCGTTAATAACGTTGTGAATAAACCGCTTCCTAGTATGAATATAAAAAGCGATAGCAAAGGAGCGAACGTTAATTTTAGAATGCTTTTCATACGTTAACTCCCTGGCGGGCACTTAATTGTTCTGTTGCTTAAATTGCTCAACCACGCTATGCCTAACATAAAACTCAATACTTATACAGCAAAAAGGTGTGATTGGAAATAAAAATAAAGCGATTTCTCGCCCAATCTAAGCTGAATTCATTTTAATAGGCTTGGTAATATACTTTATCATTGCAATCCATAAGGGGCTGAATAGCAGGGTAAGCGAAATAACAGAAATCGTCATTTGATAGCTAACTTGGTTAATAATATTCATCTGAAAACCAACTGCAGCAATGACGAAACTGAATTCACCTATTTGTGACAGCAATGCACCACCATATAAACTGACGTTCCACTGCTCACCTATTGCCTTTAGAATGCCTGCGTTAATGAGCAAATTGGTAGAGTACGCTGCAAAAATCAATGCTGATATTTGCCACCAATATTCTATAATGAACTTTACGTTAATGAGCATGCCGATGGAGACAAAAAATAGTGCCATAAAGATTATTCTAATCGAGGAAAGACTTTGATGCACCCAGTGCGTTTCCTTTGCTGAGGAGACAATCATTCCGCCAACAAATGCGCCTAATGCAGCAGATAATTCGGTTAAGCCCGTCAATAAAGCCATGCCGAAGCATATGCCAAGTGATGTAAAAACTTGCATTTCATGATCTGAGCCAAGAAATTTTAACCATGGGAGTCTAATTTCGTCTTTAATTAGCAACCATGCGGTTAGAGCTATAATGGCAGTCCCACCTATCGCTTGCAAAGTAAGGGTTTGGACGCTTGGTTGATTGCCGCCGAGGAATCCCAATATAATCAGCATAGGTACGACGATTAAGTCTTGTACCAACAGTATGCCCAGCACATCCTGCCCAACGCGTGTACCCATCTCCTTCCAATCTTCAAGCAACTTCAGCACAACTGCGGTACTGCTTAAGCTAATGACAAAACCTAGCAACACAATCCTAGATAGTGACCATTGTAGATATAGGCCAATAATGGCAACAGCGGCGACACTAATAATAACCTGTAAAATTGTTCCTAAAACGGATATCAACCAGTTCTCCGCTAGGCGTCTTGGTGAAACCTCCATGCCAATAAAAAATAAGAGAAGCACTACACCAAATGAGCCTAGTCGCGTTAAAGCCGTTTGATCAGAAATAACACCAAGAACATTAGGACCAAGAATGATCCCTACCAACAAATAAGCAAGCACATGGGGCTGTTTAAGCCGTTTCATTATTATGCCAAGCATTAGTATGACGAATATCGCCATGACGAAGACTGGTATAGCAGGATCAGTGTGCATATTTACTCCAGTTAAATAGGGATGTGCTCACCATTTTTCTTGGCTCCTAGCAGTGCTCTCAGTATGATTGGTGTGATAATAGTAGTAATGAGGCTCATCAACACAACCGTCACATAAATAGGTTGCCCGATAATTTGTTTTTTGAGTCCAATAAGAGCTACGATCATTGCTACTTCACCACGGGGTGCCATTCCCACCCCTATAATAGATGCTTGATTCCAATTAAAACCACACAATTTTGCAGGCAAACCACATCCAATGATTTTTGATACTAGTGCTACTAGGGTAAGAGTAACTAATAACCAAAGTGTTGTCGTATTCATTTCGTGTAAATTTGCTAATATCCCTAGTGAAACAAAAAATATAGAAGCAAAAATAATTCTGAGATAATCAGCGCCATCTCGAAAATGGCGACTATTTTTTAGCGTTACACCTTCAAGAAAAACACCCACGATGAATGCTCCTATAATAGCTGAGATTCCAAATGTTTCAGCGATCAGCGCATAGAAAAAAGCAATTGTCATTGCTAGCACGAAAATAAATTCTGGATATTTCATGGCAAATTTTGACGCATCAACTTTAGAGATTAATTTCGTAAAAATATGATATCCTAATAAAAACCCAATAATAAGAAACGCTGATATTTTAAAAACAAGTAAAAGTAGCGCACTAGTTGTCATCGAGTTTGCTGTTAAATTTGTTGTTAGCGTTAGTGCAAATAGCGCAAGAATGTCATCAATGACAGCCGCACCAATAATGGTTTTTGCAACAATTGTTTTTAGCTGGCCAAGCTCGTGAAGTACATTTGCTGTGATTGCAATGCTTGTTGCAGTCAGAACAGTGCCAATAAAAATAGATGCGTTATTGTCAAAGCCAAATAAGTTTGCAGTAGTGTATCCAGAAATCCATGGTAAAATCACACCAATCAGTGCAATAAAGGCGATTTTTCTACTGAGTAGGTCATTAATTTTAAATTCTAATCCAATCACAAACAATAATATGACACCACCGAGGTAAGCCAGATTAGATACAAATCCTGTGTATGTAATTAAATCAAGTGCGCTGGGTCCTATAACAATGCCCATAATAATTTGCCAAACCACAGCTGACTGATTGGTCAGTGCCGCTAGTAAATACCCACTAAGTGCAACAAGTAATAGTAAGCTAGTTTGGAAGCCGACGGTGTTTATCAATTCATGCATAATCAGCCCCTCTTTTTTTGGGAATAAGTTTTCAGTAAAACTTTTTTGGGGATTTTTCCCTGGTTGCATGTGATCCCTGGATGAATCAGGGCGCGATTATTTAGGGCTTCTCTGCCTAGAAGCATTCTATATCTTAAAGGGTCACGATTCGACAAGGTGAGCTCGATATTCCAGTGTTGATCACCAATTTTCAGGGTGGTTTCAATGACATAACGATGTTCTTTGTGACCATTTGAGCTGGTGATGTGTCGTTCATCTAAAACAGGGGCCTTGCAGTTAATGAGAAAATCATCATTGCCTTGTATGGGGTTGATGTCGAAGTACACATACGTTACTTCTTTTTTTGAAACCGTTTTGATATTAAAAGCATGGAGGGCCGATGTTTTTGCACCAGTATCAATTTTTGCTTTTATTACTGGGATTTTAAGATCAGGTAACTGGCACCATTCATTGCGTCCAATTAATAGTTTTTTACCAATCATCCTTTTTTTTGATGTGTCCATTAATTTTTCCTATGAATGATCTAAATATTCAGGGGTGTCATTATAAGCTTCCTGCAAACATTCAATTTGTTCAGCAACTAATTTCAATTCTTCAAAACACGCTATATGAAATAAAGCAGCGCCTTCATGCACCATTGGTACGTTACTTTTCCCAATGATAATCCCAGATAAAGGAGATAGTAGATCATGTTCTTCCGTTGTGGTTGGGTTGCCAATTTTGGCAAGCAATTCGCCTTTTTTAATTTTTTTCCCTAATGCTTTAAAAGGTCGAAAAATTCCACTATATGGTGCGCGCACCCAATAACTAGAGCGAGCAAGGGTTGGCGTAAATTTCTTTGTTGGAAGTTTTTTCATCGATATCATTTTAAGTTCGTGCATGACACGTAATATCCCATTAATTCCTGTCCTGATAGATAGCTCATCAAATCTTAGGGATTCACCCGCTTCGTATAGGAGAAAGGGTATTGATTTATCGTTTGCATATTGTCGCATTGATCCGTCACGTAATGCCGCATGTAAAATAACAGGGGCATTGAACGATTTTGCGAGTTTATCTGTACCGGGCAAGTCAATATTTGCACGAATTTGGGGGAGATTTGATCTGTGCAAAGAGCCAGCATGCAGATCTATTATGTGGGTTGATTTAGATAAAATTTCCTTCGTTATTAAGTGCGCAAGTCTAGCAGCAAGGGAGCCTTTTTGTGAGCCTGGAAATGCACGGTTTAGATCACGCCGATCCATCAGATAACGATCTTGATATAAAAATCCGTAAATATTAACGATGGGCACAGCAATTAACGTGCCTGTTATTTTGTTGAGTATCGATTTCCTAAGTAACCTTCTAACGATTTCTATTCCGTTTACCTCATCACCATGGATTGCAGCAGTGACACATAAAGTTGGACCGGGTACTTTGCCACGAATAACATGCACAGGCATGGATAGAGGCGTCCAGTCATATAGTTTAGGCATTGGTAATAAAACAGTTTTATATTCTCCTGGGCTGATGGTGTTGCCATTGATAATCAATTCTGAGTTATTTTTATTCATAGTCAGCCCTGATACCGACTCTTAGGCCCGATAGGTTTGGCATTTTTTACAATATGCTCAATAATTATACTGGCAATATCTTTGTTAGTTGCCGTTTCAATACCCTCTAAACCTGGGGAAGAATTAATTTCTAATACGAGAGGACCTCTTTCTGACCTAAGTAAGTCTACGCCAGCCATCCTTAAGCCCATAATCTTGGCCGCTTTAACGGCTGATTCACGCTCAGCTTTTGTAATTTTAATGGCTTCAGCGCTACCTCCTCGATGAATGTTTGCTCGAAATTCACCGGGTTCCGCTGTCCGTTTCATTGAAGCAATGACCTTATCCCCGACTACAAAACATCGAATATCTTCTCCTCCTGATTCCTTAATAAATTCTTGAACAATAATGTTTGCATTTAACCCCATTAGCGTTTGTATAACACTTTCTGCTGCTTTTTTTGTTTCAGCAAGGACAACACCGATACCCTGGGTACCTTCGATGAGCTTTACAACAAGTGGGGAGCCACCTGCTATTTTTATGAGGTCGTCGATATCACTTGGTGCATGTGCAAATCCTGTGATGGGCATATCGACACCTTTCATGGCTAACAGCTGCTGTGAGCGTAATTTATCTCTTGAGCGGGTAATTGCAATTGAAGGGTTAATTGTGTACGTCCCTATAGTTTCAAATTGACGTACGATAGCTGTGCCATAGAATGTCCTTTTTGCTCCAATTCGGGGTATTATGGCATCAAATAAATTCAGCATTTCGCCTTTATAGTGAATAGACGGTTTTTTTGATGTAATATTCATGTAGCAACGCAAATAGTCTACTATTTGAACATCATGGCCGCGTGTTTCTGCGGCTTCTCGTAATCTCCGGGTGGAATAAAGATCTTCCTTCCGTGAAAGAATGGCAATTTTCAAAATTTTGCTCCTATCCTAGGTTTGATTTTCTCTTTTAAAGGGATAAGGCACTATTGTAACTGAAATTGCTTGACATGAGGAGCAATACATGCAAAAACTTAATGCTCGTTTTAAATTGGT
>JAJFJO010000388.1 GCA_021774015.1 Gammaproteobacteria bacterium | reverse complement strand
TATAAGAACGTTTTTAGAGAGGGACATCCCTCAGCTGGGTCCACGAATACCCGCTGAAACATTAAGACGTTTTTGGACTATGTTAGCACACAATCAGGGGTCACTATTAAACGCTGCACAACTTGCAAGAAATTTAGCTGTTGATGGTAAAACGATAGCAAGATATATGGATTTAATGGTTGATTTGCTTCTTGTGCGTCTCCTGCCACCATGGCATAACAATGCAGGTAAACGTCTTGTAAAGTCATCTAAGATACTCATTCGTGATAGCGGGTTAGCTCATACACTTTTAAGAATTACTAATCAAGAAAGCCTATTGGGTCATCCTATTGTTGGTTTGAGTTGGGAGGGGTTGATTATTGAAAATATTATTTCAAGTTTGCCACAGGGTGCTTCATATCATTTTTATCGAACAAGCAGTGGTGCTGAAATTGATTTATTGGTTTCCCTGCCCAACAATGAGATCTATGCCATTGAAATAAAGCGAAGTCTTTCACCAAAAGTTGAAAAGGGGTTTTATATTGCCTGTGATGATCTTGGTATTAAAAACCGTTTTGTTATTTATCCCGGTAAGGATCAATATCCTATAGGGGATGGCGTTGAGGTGGTGAGCCTATATACGATAATGACTATATTTAGAGGCTATCAATTATTTCTATAAAAAGGCAGTATTTTACCTAAAAATTTTTCGCATTGGGTCGGTATGATAGGAGCTAATGTAACACTGTAATAATTGCCGAGAGAGATATGAGGGCTATCAGAATTTTGTTTAGAGGGCTTACGGCTAAATTGTGAGGAGCTGAGTTTTGACACAAGCAAGTAAATTAGCCCATCGATATCTGAAAAATCTTCCCAACATTCGAATAATTCAGTAAACTGAAATTACCTAACCTCTGTTCTTGTTTGCCATTGTAAACAATAAAACCAATTTTAAACTCATCACCTACTAAATCAGAAAAATATTTAACGCCGCTTAAAAAAGCTTTGTTATAAGTTTGACTCACTTTAATTTCTACAGGAATTAACGTATTCGCAATAGGAATGACTAAATCAACTTCGCGTTGATTGCTGTCACGGTAATAAAAGAAATTTGCTTCTTTACCGTGATTATAGCGATATTTCATTAGCTCTAAAATAACCAGATTTTCAAAAATAAATCCTCGTAGGGGGTGGCTACATAACTGGTTCAACTCTTCAATACCTAATAAATAGCACAACAACCCTACATCAGTAAAAAATAATTTTGGTGTTTTAATGACACGCTTGCCATAATTTTTAAAATAGGGTGGCAAGCGAAATAGAATAAAAGAAGCTTCTAAAATTGAAGCCCAGTGAGTAATGGCTGTACGTGAAATCCCAAGGTCATTGGACAAGCTTGTCTTATCAAAAACCTGACCAACTCGTGACGCAATTAAATGCATAAATCGCTGGAACTGTACTAAATCATGCACGTTAGCAATATTACGCACATCTCTTTCTATATACGTTTGCACGTAATCCTGATAATAGCGAGAAGGTGTAATTTTATCCTTATACAAACGAGGATATCCTCCACTCAATAATTGGCTATCAAGGTCAAGCTCCATTTTTCCTTGCTTTAACTCGTTTAAACTTAGTGGCAGTAATTTTAAAATGCTGGTCCGACCAGCAAGTGATTGAGAAATTTTTTCATGCAATCCTAGTTGGTGGCTGCCCGTAAGAATAAACATGCTCTTCTCTTGTCTCTCATCAACGAGCACTTGAATGTAAGATAATAATTCTGGCACCGTTTGAATTTCATCTAAAATAGCGCCATCAGGATGCTGACTCAAGAAAGCTACTGGGTCAGTTTCCGCTAACAGGCGTTGCTCGGGTTGCTCAAGGTTGATATAAGGCTTATCTGGAAAGACTTGCTTAGCTAGTGTTGTTTTACCCGATTGCCTTGGCCCCATAATGGTGGCAATAGGATAAAATTGGCTTACTGACAGTAACTCTTCCGCTAAATCTCGCTCAAACATTCATGTAATCCGTATTTTGAAAGTACATATTACATAATAAACTGCGATTGAAATTGTGTCAAAACTCAGCTCCTCGACAACTCAACCTGCCTAAAAATCACCCAAAAATTCAATATATATCAATTATTTCTATAAAAAGGCAATATTTTGCCCAAAAATTTCCCGCGCTTAAGCTTTCCTTAATCTTAGGTCGGTATGATAGAGCCTAGATTAATATTTATGATGATTGGCAAAAGAGGTTAAAGATATGCCTAGTGATAATGGCGATTATGCTCTGGGAGGCGAAGTTTTGCTTGAGGCCCAACTGTCAAAAGTGCCCTCCGGTGGTGGGACTTTGCAAGAGATCCTGGATAATCTTAAAAGTGGTGCCCGGGAGGAAAATCTTTCTATTCTGATACAGCTGGCAGAGTTTGAATTATTGGATGGAGAATCTTTACCTAGTAAGATTATGGAAATTGCGGGTTGGACTATACAGAAAGTTGAGCCACTTGCGAGTGCTGATGCTGATGCTGGTGCTGGTGCTGGTGGTGAAAATCCTTATGGCATCCTTCCCGAAGCCGCAAAGATTAATTTTCAGGGTGAAAAGTTAGGCACTCAGCCTTCCGGTTCCGAACAAGTTAGACGCGGCAACAGCAAAACTAGAGCATTTGGGCAGCAGCAGTTTCTAACGCCTTTAAGTGATCTTGGTAGTTTAGGTGATTCTGATTATTCCAATGAGAAACGTACTGCAGCGGTAAAAATGCTTTTGTATTTTCAAGAAGAGCCTGTTGATCCTGCCGTGTTCTACCTACAAGACGATGATGCTTCAGAGTTAATAAAAGCAGCAAAAGCAGCAAAAGCAGCAAAAGCAGAAGAACCTTATCATAATTTTACCCCTGAAGTTAGAGCTGAAGCAGAGGCCAGAAAATCAAATGCTGATAAATTAATTGAGCTTGGGGAATGTGTACAATGGGAAAAAATTCAGCAAAAAGTTACAGAAAGCAGCGACAACTATGGTATATCTCCAGGGGCACAGGAGATCTTTTCTGGGGCCGAAATGGAAGGATTCGTACCGGCTACTAACTATCAAGTTGTGGTGACTGCTGCCACTGAAAAGAGTTTAAAAGATGTGCGTCATGAGTTTGATAATGCCTACCCACTTTCTGAGGCTAAGGCTGCTGGTGCTGCTGGTGCTGCTGGTGCTGCTGGTGCTGCTGGTGCTGCTGGTGCTGCTGGTGCTGCTGCTGAAGCTTCGCCAGGCAATCCTAGTGGAGGTGCTAATAGAGGTCTGGGTGCAAGTGCAAGCGCACCTCTTTTGGTGGATGGTGGTAATCAGTCAAGCCCTAGTGATGAAGGATCAAGTTCTGATGATAGCTCCTCGAGTTCCAGCAGCTCGAGTGATGACGATAAACCAAACGCTGCCAGTGCTTTTTTTCAAGGTATTTTTGCACCTGTCTGGCATTTTTTTTCTTCCAGGAATACAAAAGATGAGAGGGTCCTTAAAAAGACTTTTCAGGGTGGAAGAAGACTTTCGAGTGGGGATAGTAGGTCGTTTTATGACTTGAGTGGCCCGGGTAAGGAACCAGAAGAATCCAAATCCAAAGTTTCGAAATTTTTTTCTAGGATTGCTAGAGTTTTTTCCAATGGTCCCATTCAATTTCGCGCACCCCGAAAGACCCAGGTAGGAGTTAATTTCTCTGGTAGTGAAGACAATACTGATGATGGTTTGTCTGCTGCCCCCTTATCCGGCGCAGCTGCTGTTTCTGGTGGCAGAAATAGCGATAAAAGTCACTCTTTCAGCTGGTTTAAAAAGATTTTAAGGGGCATTAGAAATCTTGTGAGCTCCCCTGAAGAAACAGATCTTCATGATGGCCCTGTGGTAGCTGCAGCTACCGCGAGATCTGGCGATTATGGTATACTCCTAGAGGCGCAGAGACCTGGGCGTAGGCTGGGAGGAGATGGGTCTACTGATACTGATCCTTATGATGCACTCCCGGATCCGGATCGTGCTGCAAGTGGGGGTGGTTCTTCTACTGATGATAATGGCAGAGATGTGCTTTTAGGAGATGCCGCTGCTGCTTCTACTGGTGGTAGCTCTGATTCTAGCAGTGATGGTGGTAATCCACTCGATGACTTACGAGATAGCGTTGATTTTGCTACTGGTGCTGCCGCTGCTGCTGGTGGTGCTGCTGCCGCTGCTGCTGCCGCTACTGCCGCTGCCGCTACTGGTTCTGCTGGTGTTACTGTGGGCATGGGCCCCAACCCAGACTTTGAAGAGTTTAAGAAAGTTGCTAAGCAGCTTTCCGTTGGCTTAGGAACCTTAGATGCCTCCAAAGGAGGTGGAACAGGTTGTACTGATATTGACGGCAAATACACTGCCTACTTTAATGCAGGGGTATTAAAAGTTGGGGCTGCTAGCACTTCTTCTGCGCGTCCTAAATGGTCTCAGAAAAAAGAGATGGCTAATTTTAGTTTTACACCTAGTAGCTCTGGTATACCTGGCGGTAAGACGTCATCCGATATTATTGCGGAGGCTGTGTTGTTGCGTCATGGGGGGGATGAGAATGTCACGATTAAGTTGACGGATATTAAAGGGGTAAAGAACCCTCAAGAGATGGTTGATGCATTTTACAAGGTTGGGTTTAAAAAAGTAGAGGTAGATGGGAGACATGCTCCACGGTCATCTTCAGCCCCAGTTGTGGCCTCTCCAGCTGGAGTGCCGGGCGCTGCGGGGATGCCGCCAGGTATGTTTGGTGGAGGTCTGCCTTCGGGTGTTCCTGGGGGTGGAGGAGATCCTGCGGCCGTTGCCGCTCTTCAAGCTGCTGCTATAGCAGCGGGAGGGGGTAGACCACCTGGCGGGTAGGATGATTTTTTCGTAAAAAAGCCACATCCATAAAAACAATCGCCGGTTTATTCTGTATAGGATAAACCGGCTTTTTTTTGCTGTGAAAAAATATAAGAATAATGTTAAAGGTTGCACCCCTTCGGGGCTTGTGTTGTGTGCGTGCTTACGCTGCAAAAGAAACCATATGTCAAAAATATCCCGGGGTTCATTTCTAGTAATATCAAACAGCATGCCTAGCTTAAGCTTATTAGCTAATATGGTATTGAGCGTCATTACATTAAGAGAGTGATTATGATTTTTTGTGTCGCGATATGTTTGTATAATGGCGTTTTCCGATCGGTCGCCGATGATGTTGATTTTCATGTTGAAATCAACTTGGATTTCTTTAGTGGCGCCGGTAATTTCGTCATAACAAGAGTAGTTTATGTATATTATTTGACGGCATTTGTGAGAAATTATTTTGTTTGGATTTATACTGAGATTTATATTTGCGGCACTTTTTGTGTATGAAAGACAATTTAGTTATTCTACTAGTTCACGTTGAGTGTGGGTGTTTTCAGAAATCAAATCAATATCTTCAGAAAAGCGATGATCATCAAAATATATTTTTTTGATAGCTGTTCCACCATGGAAGGTAAAATTGTTTTTTATAGGACTTTGAGCAAAAGCGCTTAGTATCCAGCTTATAATATAGTCTTTTCCGATTGTTTCAGCTGATATTTTGTATTTATTTGCTTTTTCATTAATTTCTGCTAGGGGAATCATAGTTACAATATATTCTGAAGATTATTTATGTTTAATCTTAATCGCCAGCGTTGAATATATTTACCTTTTTTTTCATCCCGTGGTTCTAAAAGCACATAATCCTTTGCTGATTGAATGATTTTTTTAGGGCTGGTAACTGGTTGGCGCCTAGTTCAAGTGATTCTAATATATATCCTAATCGTTTAACAGCTGATTTGGTTGGAAAATGTTTGGCGTGCACTACTAATTTTTCCCAATTTATTTCGTTTTGTTTGAGCCAGATTCCTCTGATAATTTCTGTAATGCCACCACAATATTCGGGTCGGTTTAGGCAGTCAAGTATTGTTCGTTCGATATCGCTAACATTAACTTTGGTTTGTTTGGATACCCACTTTGATTCAATCCCCCAGAAATGTTTGGGTTTAGAGTAAATGAATTGGTAGCGAATATGATTAATTTCTTTTGGTCGGCGCCTTTTTGTTAGAGTTATTGTTATCTCTACTAAAGCATGCGTTGTCATGCCGT
>JAJFJO010000387.1 GCA_021774015.1 Gammaproteobacteria bacterium | reverse complement strand
AGAAGATATTGAAAAGGGTCCATGGGCGATGGCTAAGGTGCCACTTGCATTCTGTAAAGAGCGCGATATGTTGGTAGTGGGAGAAGATAGCCAGGGCAGAAAGGAATGGAGCATATCTCGCGGTAAAGCCTACCGTACTTTTGCTTTGCAACTGGGTCCATTGTGGAACGGAGTGCATGCATTACCGATACATGTTAAAGCTTTATTGGTTGTTTTTGCTGCGCGTTCTGAACATGAACGTGATGTTGCGAAAAAAGTTTTAACCCAAATAGCGGCTTCAGCGGCATCTGGTCAGCTTGATTTTACAGGCATTGAAGATTTAGTGAAACGTTATGAGAATTCACGAGCGGTAAAATGGTTGGAAAATCGTCATGCGTATGTGACGACACTCATGGCAAGTTTGTTAGAGATCGCTCGTTCAGATGGTGTATTAGCCACTGCTGAGTTTCTATGGTTAAAGCCTGTCGATCGTCGTTTATGGTATGTATTAAATGGTGTGGGTAGGCAAACGGCTGTTGTTGAAGTGGCAGGTCCATTTGCGCATTGGTTGGCAGAAAGAAAATTACAGCGCGCATTAAAAGCGCCTATGGTGAAGGAAGCGGTGAATGGTCTGGAAGTGGCAGTAAAAGATACACTTTATATTGAAGAAGGTGACAAATGGCATACCAGCAACGCGGCTTAAACGCGCAACAAGAAGAAAATCAACATCACATTATTCGTGACACGCGTCCGCTGAGCACGCGCATCGTTGATTTTTTGAAAAACCCAAAAGGGGTGGCCTTTATGCTATTAGGCTGCGCTATCGTTGGGTTTGTTCTGGGTTATTTATCTGAAATCATGCTGGTGTTCGGTACATGGTCGTTTATTTTTTGTTTTACGCGCAAATCGAGTTTGCCATTTCGCATGCCGCAATCGTCACATTTAAAAGATCATAATGATTTCAAACCGGGTTCGTTGAAACCACAAAAAGCGCGTGGCATTTATTATTTTGGTAATGATAAAGAAACTAATGAAGAGCTATGGTTTGGTAATGATGATATGCGTACTCACGTGTTGATTTTTGGTTCAACCGGTTCTGGTAAAACACAGGCAATGATTTCTCTTGCGTATAATTCACTGCTGCAAGCCAGTGGCTTTATCTATGTCGATGGTAAGGGTGATAACTCCTTGTATGCTAGTCTGTTTTCCATGGTGCGCTCGATGGGGCGTGAAGATGATATGTTGTGTATCAACTTTATGACTGGTGCGCGCGATGTTATTGGCCCGCAAGAAAAACGATTGTCTAACACCATTAATCCCTTTGCTCGTGGCTCATCAAGCATGTTAGCAAACTTGGTGGTGAGCATGATGGACTCTTCTTCTGCATCAGCTGATGGCGATATGTGGAAGGGTCGTGCAATTGCTTTTGTTGATGCATTGATGAAAATTTTGGTCGCGATGCGTGACGCGGGGCATATACTATTAGATGCAAACTCGATTCGTAATTACTTTCATTTGCCTAAGCTAGAAGCTATGGTGTTGGATAAGGTCTTTATGCGTGATGGTGAGGAATCTGTTTCTTTAGAGGGCTTGCCACCTACGATTATTGAGCCGATTACTAACTATTTAATTACGCTGCCAGGTTATAACAAAGAGAAAAAAGGTAAGCAAGTATCACAAGTATTAGAGCAACACGGTTTTATTACCATGCAGTTAGTGCGTGTATTTACCTCGTTAGCTGATACGTATGGTCATATCATGCGGACTAAACTCGCTGAGGTGGATTTGTCTGATGTTGTATTAAATCGCCGAATTTTATGTGTGTTATTACCTGCGCTTGAAAAATCACCTGATGAATTATCAAACTTAGGTAAGATTATTATTGCAACTTTGAAAGCGATGATGGCAGCCGGCTTGGGCGATAGTGTTGAAGGGTCATTTACTGATTTAGTGGAAAGTAAACCAACGAACTCTGAAACTCCTTTTCTATGTATTTTGGATGAGTATGGTTATTATGCAGTAGAAGGATTTGCAGTGGTGCCTGCGCAGGCGCGTTCATTAGGTTTCTCTGTTGTGTTCGCGGGGCAGGATTTACCAGCTTTCCAAAAGGCATCGAAAGAAGAGGCAGCATCGATTGGTGCGAATACCAATATTAAGATTTGTATGAAGCTTGAGGATCCGACTGAAACGTGGGATTTCTTTATGAAAGGTGCCGGTGAGTCGTATGTGTCGCAGGTGGAAAATTTTCAGGTTGATCAGGGTAGTGTATTGGGCAACTATCAGGATGGTAAAGGTGCGCGAGTTGAAAAACGTGCGCGTATTGATTTACTGGATTTGAAAGAACAGCGCGAAGGTGAGGCGCATTTTTTCTTCAAATCTAAAATTGTGCGTGGTAAATTTTTCTATGCTGCTCCGAAGGCAGCTGAGAAAATGCGCTTAAACCACTTTGTTAAAATTGATATGCCATCAGACTCTGATGTAAAACAGTTGCGAGAAAGTTTGGATAAAGTTGAGAAAATTGCTGTTAATGGTGGTGTGGCTTTCAGTAATATTGACATCGCTCCAGATGAAGAAGTGGCAGACTTTTGTAATATGATGCAAGCGAATAACACCTTGGCGCCGATAGATCGATCTGTGTTTGCTTTAAATAAAATAAAACGCCAAACGGAATTACCTGCATTTCTTCAAGAAACGAATTTCTTTGAAGAGGTTGATTCCGACCACTTAAATGTGTTTGCATCGATGCGTATGAATGACCATTTGGAACGTGTTGTGATTACCGATGATATGAGCCGTTTTAAGGTGCCATTGCTAAACCGTGCTGAATGTCGCGATCAGGTTGAATATACGCAACGTTTGTTGGGGAAATCCGGTCAGCAATCTATGAATATAGCTTTGGAGTTAGTGGGCGATATGGAGAAAGGCACGCAGTATCCGCCTGATGTCCGACCACAGGGCACGAGTGCTGACATGGTGAGAAATATAGACGCGATCCTCAATGGCATTGTTCTGAAGAAGAAAGATCAATAAGACATCGATGGCGCAGCGACTTAATATTCCTTCTGTAGTGCACCTATAACCCGCTGTAACTCAGTAAAACACCATTTTTACCGACTTACAGCGGCCTATAGCCTATTTATAACCCGCTGCAACTCAGTAAAATGCCCTTTTTCCCGACTTACAGCGGCCTATAGCCTACCTATAGCCCACTGTAACCCATGAAAAACACCAATGAGGTTGTTGATAACTACGGTATTGCGCCTATCAGCAACTATGCCAATATTAAGGCTTCTGGGCACCGGTTTCTCTATAGAAACTCAAGTGTTGTTTTATTTTTGGTTTTGTATCTGCTATGCCAGGGTTTGACATGAGGTTAGTTAGATACTATACTTATCATCGAGTGATAATATAAAATGTTTATGAGAGGAAATAGAGAACTTGAAGACTTGCTATACCTTGATGGAATGATCATGCATCAAGATTTGGGGTGCTGGGTTAAGGTAGAGGTTAAGCGGGCAAGAAAGATAACGGGCGAGAGGCCGCATGGAATTAAATACAGTTTAACACTGCATGCTCCTGATGGAACAAGGCTTTTAGGCTTTGATAATGCACATTCTGTCGGAGTGAAAAAAGATAAGCATAATGCAGCTAAATGTATTGCTTATGATCATAGACATTGTTTAATTACAAATAAGATTTATTCCTATGAATTTACAAGCCCGGGTCAGTTGCTCGTGGATTTTTGGGTTGAGGTAGATAAGACGCTCGAAGAATATAGAGAATTTGTTTAGGAGGAAATATGAAAACAATAAAAATCGGTATCCTGTCTCAGGAAGATATTCGCAAACGTACGATCGCTATTGCAAGTGGGCAGTACAAGCCATCGCGTGGTGAGCCGAAAATTTGGTTCACTTCAATCAAATCGCTAGCTCAGGTATTGAGTGATGAAAATCAGATGTTACTTAAAATTATTTTGGAAACAAAGCCAAGTTCTATAACTGAATTGGCGGAAAAAACAGGCAGGAAATTAAGTAATTTGTCACGCACATTAAAAACGCTTGCCAATTATGGAATTATAAAGCTTGTGAAAAAAGATAAGAAGGTAAGACCGATTGCTGAGACAACGCAGTTTAATATTATCTTGGGTGCTTGAGCGCTATGTAGACATTGGCATCGCTGCTGGCTGCGTTAAATTGGCGGCTGCACGTTCTCGAGCTGCTTGAAGTGTGCGGGGTACTGCAGGCGGTTGAAACAAACTAGGCTGTGACGTACGAGCCTTTTCAAAAGCAGCAATTGTTGCATTGATAGCGGCACTAACAGTTGCTGTATCTTGGTTCCAATCTAGCATATTATTAATCGTACGCGTTGCCTGTAACTCTAAATGGGTCAATGAGGCTTGTTGCTGGTTATCTATAGCGCCGCCCTGAGTTATTAAAACCTCGGTACTTGCTATTGATGCCTTGAGGCTATCCCACTCAGCTTGCTTGAATGCTTCGGTTGCTTTTACAGCAGCAGGATCCGCATTACTATCAGCACTAGTATCATCGCCTGAATCGTAAAGGCCAAGAGCTGCCATTGTTTGCGATACTTTTTCACGGGTCTGGCCTAGATCAGTGTTAAGGCTAGCAGTGCTTATGGCGGTAACGCTTTGAGCCAAGTGGCCACGGATAACGTCTTCAGCATTTTTACATACCCAGGGACCACAGTCCTCACCATTGTTTTGTTGCCTAAGCTGCGCATCCTGCAAGGTGAATCCAGTAAAATAGGCCGCTAGTGTGGCTTTAACAGTAGGATCTATCTGGCCACCAAGCGAGTCTTGATGAAGGTAAGTTTGACTCTTAAGATCAACAACCACTAGCCGATGGTGTGCCCCCTGGACATAGGGGATTAGGAGAATATCAGCCTGGTTGGCAAGGCGTGCAGCCTCGGGGGTTTCATTGCGATCTACGAGCAGGTCATACAGCTGGCTTGGCGAAGCTGACTCTAAGACTTGTATGGATCCTTCTGTAACTAATTGTTTTGAATCGATTTCTGATGTTAAGTATCTCAAATAGGTCGAGATCCAAAGATTCTGGTATAAAGCTGGATCATTTTTGCCTGCACGTCTGGTCATAGCAACGCCCTCTATTCAATCAATCGTTATTATATAGTGTACCCGACCCATATTACCATATTAAAGTAACCTTAAATCAATAGGGGTTGAGAAAACAAAAAATCATTTAAAAACAATAAGATATGTAACAAATCCTTGTTTAGACCCCTTTAGCCCTCGTTTGCGACAAATTTTCTTTCAATTAATTTCATGATTTAAGGTTCCCTTAAGGAAATTCTGTTAAATTAATGCGATGTTAAGGTTAAATAGCTATTGGACTACAAGAATTTTGATATTTACTGACAATTTTTTGAGAGTTATATGAAAAATAAGATTTACACAGGCTTAGCCGCACTATTAATACTGACACCTGCTTTATTGTTAGAAGGGTGCGCGCATAAGCAGCCCATTGAGTGGACGGTCACCCAGCAAACAAACATGCAAATTCGTCATAATTATTTGCGTTCGTTGCGTGCTGAGGGTGTTCAAGTTATTCGTGTGGGTCAAACCATTAAGGTGGTGCTACATACGGATCGGATGTTTGCCCCAAGTTCAGCAAACTTATATCGCTCCTATCAGTCAGTGCTAACAACAGTCGCCAACTATGTCCGCACTTTTAAGACAGGAACAGTTGTGGTCACGGGGTACTCAGACAATGTTGTTCGAGGTAGGGGTGTAAAAGACCATAAGCAATTACTGACAGCACTACAAGCACAAGTCGTTTCAGATTTCTTGTGGAGTCGCAGAATTAAAACCAGTTTGATTGTCGCGCAAGGTGTCGGCAAACATAAAGCAGTAGCGTGGAATGGATCTTATTTAGGGCGTAGTATTAATCGCCGTATTGAAGTGACCTTTCGTTTTTATCCAACGTACAAATCTTATGATTAAGGTTGAGAAATAATATGAGTAACGACACACAACAATTAGAGCTGCAAAAAAACACGTTTTATCGTGACAATTATCGTCGCACGTTAAAACTTGTTGTGTTGATGGCTTTGGTTGCTGTCGGTTTAACGGTGGTGTTGTTTTATGTAAGCTTAGAACGCAAGCAACCTAATTATTATGCGACGACAACGAGTGGCGTTATTATACCAATGCATGCATTAACGCAGCCGGTCGTTACGAATCATTACATTTTGCGGTGGGCTGGCCTCGCAATGCGTACTGCCTTTAATATCGGCTTTGTGGATGCGAATGCGAACATGCAAAAAGCGAAGCCGTATTTTACTGAAGGCGGTTGGAGTAGTTTTCAAAAGGCGGTTAAACAAGCAGGTTTGCTGAAAGCAGTTGTAAATCAAAAATTATTAATGTCAGCGGTTGTATCAGGTGCCCCTTTGATTATCGATCAAGGTGTTAAGCATGGTAAGTATACCTGGACAATCCAGTTGCCAGTGTTAGCAACGTTTACGTCTGCCAGCCAAACTTTGCATAGAAAGTTGTTGGTTACGATGGTGGTGAAACGCACTTCAGTTATGGCGTCAGCGAATGGTATTCAGATTGTCGATTTTGAAACGCAAGGTATGGAATAAGGTGGTATTGAGATGAATAGTAAAAAAGAAAATACCGGTGCTTTAGAGTTAATTGTGATGCGCAATACATTTTATCGTGACAGTTACAAGTGTGCGTTATTTGCTTTGTTGATGCTGATTGCAATTAACTGCTTATTGAGCGTCGCTATTGTGTACCGTGTGTCTCATCCATTAAAACCACAATATTTTGCGACAACATCTGATGGACGTATGATCAACTGGCAGCCGTTAAGTGCTCCAGTGGTGACGGATACATATGTAGAACAATTTGCTGCTAATGCAGTGAGAAAGGCATTTAGTTTGGATTATCTTCATTGGCGCCAGCAGTTGCAAACAGCTTCTGGTGATTTTACGCCAAGTGGTTGGCGCTGGTTTTTAAGCGCATTGAAAAAAAGTAATAACTTAAAAACACTAACGAGTTTGAAAATGGTTTCTAATGCGGAAATTACGGGAGCTCCTCGAGTGACTGAGAAAGAAATTGTTGGCGGGGTATATGCATGGAAGGTGCAAATGCCTATTTCTGTAACCTTCACCAATGGGCAACGCACGATTCCGAGCCTGATGGATGTGACTTTAATTGTTGTTCGCGTACCGGTAACACAAGATCCTAATCGCATTGCGATTAATAATTTCTTGCCAGTGCCACGCAAAACAGCAGAGCAAAATTTAATGGGTGTTTAAAGTTGCAGAATAATAAATAATATTGAGAGAGTGAAATGGCAAATACAAATAGAATGGTAAAAGTATTGATTCTTGGCTTGAGTGTCTCGCTGAGTACAATGGCAGTTGCGGCGGGTTATGGCGTGCAAGGTCAGAAAGAAGCGCAATCACAGGCAATTAATACACTGTTGAAGGGTAATAACAGAATGATGGGTTCTATGATAACGCCTAGCGATACGGCATCTATTGTAGCGCCAAGATCGGTTGTTACACGAAATAAAAATAATGCCAACAAAAATGCAGTGAGAAAGAACCAAGTTTTTGGTGCTACTAGCGGAAGCCAGGAAGCATTTACCACTACAGCACATAATTTAATGCCATTATCACCAGCGCAAATAAGAACACTACATGAATTGTTTAGCCGCAGCCAACAAGCGGCATCACAGTATCCGGGCACACCACCTAAGCCTACGTCGAGCACAGTATTAGTTAACTTATCACCTGGTGCAGCACCACCTATCGTGCGTTTACGTTCTGGTTTTGTAACCTCTATTGTGTTTTTAGATTCAACTGGGCAGCCATGGCCTGTTGTTGCTTATGATATTGGTGACCCAAAAGCTTTCAATTTAGAGCCGAATCAACCTAACGGTAAAAGCAATACGTTATTGGTTCAAGCATTAGATAATTATAAGTCAGGTAATTTGGCAGTCATGTTGAAAGGTGAAGATACACCTATCATGGTTACCTTA